>JACQAW010000376.1 GCA_016194725.1 Deltaproteobacteria bacterium | reverse complement strand
ATCATCAGCTGCGGCACTCTGGCCGCTGCCGTGATTCCGGAAATGACCAAGATCTTCACCTCGTCGAAGTCCAAGCACGTGGCTGAAGTCGTGCCGGCCAGCCGCGAAGGCGGAGCATCGCTGACGGTACTTTCAGGTATCGTTGCCGGTAACTTCTCTGCTTTCTGGATGGGCATTGTCATGGTCGGTCTGATGTTCGTGGCCTATTGGGCCAGCATGCACGGCCTCGATCAGTACATGGTCTACCCAAGCGTGTTCGCATTCGGCCTCGTGGCCTTCGGCATGCTGGGCATGGGCCCGGTAACGATCGCTGTCGACAGCTACGGTCCGGTGACGGACAACGCGCAGTCGGTTTTCGAATTATCCCAGATCGAAAATCTTCCCAATATCAAATCTGAGATTGAGAAGCAGTTCGGCTTCAGCCCGAACTTCGAAACGGGCAAGCACAACCTGGAAGAAAACGACTCGGCTGGCAACACGTTCAAAGCCACCGCCAAGCCCGTGCTTATCGGAACGGCCGTGATCGGCGCGACGACGATGATTTTCTCGATCATCCTGCTCCTGAATCTGAAACTGGATCTGCTTGATCCTCGCGTGCTGCTCGGTATCATCACCGGCGGCTCGGTAATCTACTGGTTCTCCGGCGCCTCGATTCAGGCCGTGGTGACCGGCGCTTACCGCGCGGTGGAATACATCAAGAAGAACATCCGCCTTGACTCAAGCGCGGCTGCTTCGGTGAAGGACTCCAAGGAAGTCGTCCGTATCTGCACGCAGTACGCGCAGGCCGGCATGATCAACATCTTCGGCGTCATCTTCTGCTTCACGCTGGCCTTTGCCTGCTTTGATGCAACCTTCTTCGCGAGCTACCTGATCTCGATCGCGGCGTTCGGCTTGTATCAGGCCATCTTCATGGCAAACGCCGGTGGCGCCTGGGACAACGCGAAGAAAGTCGTGGAAGTCGACCTCAAGGAAAAGGGCACGGCCCTGCACTCGGCGACTGTCGTTGGCGACACCGTGGGCGATCCTTACAAAGACACCTCTTCGGTGGCCCTGAACCCGATCATCAAGTTCACCACGCTCTTCGGCCTGTTGGCCGTGGAAATCGCGGTGCACGCTTCGAACATCGCTCCGTACATCGGCGCGGTCTTCTTCGTGATCGGTCTGGGCTTCGTGGTGCGTTCGTTCTACGGAATGCGCATTACGGGCGAAGCGATTATCAAGAAGGAAAGATCGGCGGCCAAGCCAGCTCACCTGAGCGCTTAAGCTAGAAGCTGAGATCTCAAAAAAATGGGGGCGCATGGCTTTTTCGGGCCATGCGCCCTTTTTTTGTTGTGCCCGGAGTCCGGTTTACCCGTGGCCCGTGAACCGTAAACGGAAACCGATTCGGGGCCGGATCCGGTACGGGAACCGGAACTGGTACCGGAACTGGTTACAAGTTATCCGGTTACGGGTCACAGGACCCAGGACTCCGGGCACTGGCCACTGGTAGTTTGTCTTGTTGGTCTTGCTTTCTATGATCGTGGGTTCACGCTACACTTGAAAGGGTGAAGCACCTTCACCGCCTCTTTGTCATCACCCCTTTGAAACTGTCGCTGGCGCTTACGTTGGTCTTTACGACTTTAATGCTGATCTATGAAACCAATCCCGACTGGAGCCCTCTGCTTTCGATGCTGGGCAACCGGAGTCTGGATTATAAGTTTCAGCGGCGTGGCTATACGGCCCCGCGTTCGAAGATCGTGCTCGTGGTGGGCGACGAGAAGTCCTACCGTTTTTTTGGGCAAAAACCCTGGGATCGCGGCGATGTGTTTGCGCGCGTCATCGAAAAAGTGTGCAGCTATGGTCCAAAAATTGTCGGCTCCGATATCATGTGGACCTATCGCGAAAAGCTCATTGCGCCTCGCTTAAAAGAGAAAATTGGCCTCATCGGCGGACCCAGCGGCGCGGCCATGCTGGCGCAGGCAATGCTGGAGTCCAGTGGCGATGGATACATCAAGCAGGCGATCTCGATGTGTCGGGCCAAGGTGGTTTTGGGCTATGAGCTGCAAAGGCATGATGCCGACATTCCAAAGGAGCGGTACAACGAGCGTCTGGCTATCGTGCTCGACCCTCGCGCGCGCAATAGTCTGGTGGCTACGGCTCCGCCCCGCGTGAGCTTTGCCAGATTTCGGGGTGATGGGCAAGGAATGTTGCCTTTCTACCAGATTGCCACCGCAGGCGATCTTTCCACGCTGGGTGTTACCCCTGACGATGTCGCGCAGGGTTTCATGAACTGGGATCAGGATGCCGATGGCAATTTTCGGCGACCGCAGCTGCTGTTTGTCGCGGGTTCAAGCGTGGTGCCGAGCCTGCCGCTGCGCATGGCCCAGGCCGCGGTTTCGCCAGGCGACCAGCCGCCGAAAGTGGATTTCACTCCCGACGAAATTCGGCTCTCGCTGCCCACGAATAATGGCAGCCTGCCGATTCCGGTGGATCAGTTCGGGCAGGCCATCGCGAACTTTCATGGAACGAACTTCATGTACCCCAACCTGAGTATGTCCGATCTTTTGGCGGTGGACGAGACTGTCGAGTACAAAACGCTGGTGGCCGAAACCGGCGCGATAAAAACCGTGCGGACAAGCAAAACCGAGCTGCTGCGCGACGCCATCGTCTTGCTGGGCTACACCGGCGCGGGAAGCGGCGATATTCGCCCCCGCCCGCTGGAATCGCTGGCCAACGGCACCGAGAACCAGGCCACGGTGCTGGATAATATTCTTGCCGGCGAGCTGATGACGCGCCCGATTCTGGCGCATCTGTGGCTTTTTGCCGGCGGCGCACTGCTGGCAGGGCTGCTGTTCGGGTGGGCGGTAGGAAGGCTGAACGCGCTCTGGGGCGCGGGACTAGCGGCTTTCGTGCTTTTTGCCGGTATTTACCTGGACCAGGTGATATTTTTCGGCTGGCACCGGATGATTATTTTCGGCGAGCTGCTCGGTACCCAGTACCTGTTGCAGTACATTTCCATTACGCTGGTTAAATTCACGGCCTCGGAGAAAGAAAAGCGGCAGATTCGCTCGGCCTTCGACAAATATGTGTCGCCCGCCATTATCGATACGATGCTCAAAGACCCCAGCAAGCTCAGGCTTGGGGGCGAGAAGCGGTCGCTCTCGGTGCTCTTCAGCGATATTCGCGGCTTCACCTCGCTGTCCGAACGTCTCGACGTGCGCGCGCTGACCACGCTGCTCAATGAGTACCTGGGCGCGATGACCAATATTCTGCAGGCCAACAGCGGAACGCTCGATAAATACATCGGCGACGCGGTGATGGGTTTTTGGAGCGCGCCGCTGGAGATCATCAACCACGGCACGCTTGCCGTGAAAACGGCGATCGAGATGCTGCTCAAGCTGGAAGAGCTCAACCCTGAGTTCGAGCGTAAATACGGCGTGCGGCTCGATATCGGAATCGGAATCAACTCCGGCGAAGCTTCGGTGGGGAACTTCGGCTCCGAAAAAGTTTTCGAATACACGGTCATCGGCGACAACGTGAACCTGGCCTCGCGCCTCGAGGGCGCAAACAAAATGTATGGCACGCGCATTATCGTAAGCGGAGCCACGTTTGCCATGCTCGAGCCAGGCTTGTATCCGGCTCGCGAGATCGACACCATCAAGGCCAAGGGCAAGAACCAGGCGGTGAAGATTTACGAGCTCTTTCCCGATACCCCTGCCT
>JACQAW010000375.1 GCA_016194725.1 Deltaproteobacteria bacterium | reverse complement strand
GTGGTACACCCGAAGCACTATGAAGATTTTTCGTGTCGAAATTCAGGTGCGCGGTTACGAGCTTGATGGCTATGGGCACGTAAACCATGCGGTCTATTTGAACTACGCGGAGTTCGCGCGCTGGCGCATGGTCGAAGAGGCCAGCGGCGGCCAGGATTATTTCAAACGCCACGGCGTGGCGCCGGTGGCCGTGCGTGCCGAGGTGGATTATCGCGAACCCTGCTACCTGGCGGACTGGGTCGTGGTGGAAACGACCCTGGACCAGTATCGCAAACGAGTGGCGAAGTTTCGCCACCGCGTGCTCAAGCGCGACACGGGCAAGCTTGCTGCCGAGCTTTTGATGACGCTGCTGGTGGTCGACGCGGCCGGCAAGGCCGTGTCTTTGCCCAGGGACTTTCAGGCGCTGTTCGGTGAAGTCCCATGATGAAAAAGCCCGTCGTCATTCAGTGTGCGACTCCGCCCGAGTTTACCGCGCTACATGATGCGTTCGGCAGGCCTGAGCTCGAAAAGGCTGGAAAGCGGCAGTTCTTTGCGGCGACGAGCTCGCATTGCGTGGTCTTGCGCGGTTCCGTGGGAAAGGTGTGGGCTGCGGCAAGCGCGGAGTTCGCGATTGGTCGGTGGTGGCCTGGTTTGGTGATCGACTTTGGCGCTGCCGGAGCGCTGGTGCCCGAGCTGAAAGTGGGTGATCTGGTGCTTGCCGAAAAAGTGATCGAGCACGACGTCAGCGCGGCCGAGGGCGGCTTGCCCTGGGTTCCGGCCGCACTGGGACCCACGTTTGCTGATCTGCACGGCGAGTTCGCCGCAAACTCCTGGCTGGAAAAGACGCCTTCATACCCTGAGTTTCTCAAGATTCATTCGGGTCCCCGAGTCACCCGCGGTCGTCTTGCCGCCGGCGACAAGGATATTCAAACGGTGCAGGAGCGTGCCGCGCTTGCGGACCGCGTGAGTGCCATTGCCGCCACCTGGGAAAGCTCGGCGGTGGGCAGGGTGTGCAAGTTTCACGGTGTGCCATTTCTTTCGATTCGGGTCGTTACTGATTTGGGGACGGATGAGTTTTTGGCGGAATACAGGGCAGGGGCGGCCAAGGCTTTGCTGCCGGCGGCTCGGGCTGTTGTTAAGCTTTTTACGGCTTAGTCTTGCATCGGTGGAGAGAGCGGAGCCTCAGCCTCAGTTCGAGAGTGGAGTAGAGATTGAGACTGGAGACTTAAAACACGCCTCAAATCTCAAACTGTACTTCACTCTATGGTCTGAGGCTGAGGCTCCGCTCTCTCCACTTCTTCAAAGTTCCAGCACAAACGTCACCGGCCCGTCATTGACAAGCGATACCTTCATATCCGCCTGAAAAACACCGCCAGAAGTGGGAATGCCATGCCCCGCACTAAGGACAAGCGCCTTTTCGTAAAGGTCGCGCGCCCGTTCGGGCGCTTCCGCATTTGTAAAGCTGGGTCGCCTTCCCGCCGAGCAGTCGCCCAGCAGCGTGAACTGCGAAACGATCAGGTGGGCGCCCCCGATGTCTTTGATCGCCAGGTTCATCTTGCCTTGGTCATCTTCAAAAATGCGCAGCTCGCAAATTTTGGCGATCAGCTTGGCCAGCTTTGCCTCATCGTCACCCTTGGCAATTCCCAGCAGTGTGAGTATTCCGCGTTCGATGCGCGAAACCTGTTTTCCGTCCACGCGGACACTTGCCTCTTGAACTCGTTGGATTACCGCTCTCATGTCATGCTAGGGTAGCGGCGTGGCTAAAGCATTGCAACGATTCAGAGCGCGTGACGTCGACGCGCTGCTTGATTGGTATAAAAAAAATCAGCGCGATTTTCCGTGGCGTTCCGATCCGACCCCATACTGGGTGTGGCTGGCCGAGATCATGAGTCAGCAGACTCAGATGGCAACGCTCGTTCCCTATTTTCATCGGTTCATCGCGAAGTTTCCGGATGTCGCGGCGTTAGCACAAGCCGAAGAGCAGGATGTGCTCGCGGCCTGGGCCGGGCTGGGTTATTATTCACGCGCACGCAACGTGCATCGCGCGGCGCAAATGGTCGTGCGTGATCGTGGTGGCGAGTTTCCCGAGACCGTTGAGGAATGGCTCAAGCTTCCGGGCGTCGGGCCTTATACGGCTGCTGCTGTCGCCTCACAATGCTTTGGAGTGCGCGAGCCGGTTTGGGACGGAAACGTCGTGCGGGTCTGCGCGAGGCTCGATGCGCGGGCGGACGCGCTGACGGCGCCTTTCAAGATTGAAATGCTGAGCTCCTTGCGCGAAAAAATGAAGGAGCGCGATGCCTCGAGCTTCAATCAGGCGATGATGGAGCTGGGCGCAACTGTTTGTACGCCCAAGGCGGCGAGCTGCGGGCGTTGTCCGTTGCAACAGCTTTGTGACGCTCATCGTCTGGATGCCGTTGACAAATTTCCGCCGCCCAAAGCCAGAAAGAAAACCGTCGAGCTGCGTTGTCGAGTGCACGTGCGATTGCGAAAAACGAAGGGCTGCTTCGAAGCCTTTCTTGAGCAGCGCACCGAGAGTCACTGGTTTCCCCGCCTCTGGGACTTTCCATCTGAGCTCGGGGGTGCTGCGTCGCCGTGGCAAAATTTCAGGCAGAGCCTGGGTGCCGCGGAATATTTTGGTGAAGTGCGTCATCAGATTACCAATCATCGAATTTTTCTTCTGGGAAATGTCGAGCTAGTATTGAGAGCAAATGACTCAGATAATAATTCGCGCCATGGCCGTTGGGTTGCGCTCGATGATCTTGCGGAAGACGATCCGCCGCTTCCGCTCTCGACAACAGCGCGCAAAATACTGAAGCTCTTGTTTCAGAAATACCATATGTTAGAACTGGCTCATGTTTGAACATGAGCTGAAATGTCGTTGTTCTTCAAGTATTTCGCCACCCCGGGCCTCGCAATTTTTCATTCCCGAAGCCAAGCCGCAATTCGCGCCTGACCGCCTGGTCGATGTCGAGCACATCAAGCTCGAGCTGACCGTGGACTTGCCTTCGAAAACCTTGAAGGGCACGTGCACCACCGACTTTCGGGCGGTTGCTCCGGCCGTTGGAAAAATTTCCTTTGATGCAACCGATCTGATCGTCGAGCAGGTCTTCGACGCTTCGGGCGGCGAGCTGCGTTTTGATCAGCAGCCCAAAAAGTTAACCGTATACCTGCGCAAGGCGCCGCAGCCCGGCGAGCACGGCAAGGTCATTATCAAATACGGCGTCACCGAGCCGCGGGCCGGCCTGTATTTCATCGCGCCCGACAAAGATTACCCGAATCGCCCTTTCCAGTTGTGGACGCAAGGCCAGGACCAGGACAACCGCTACTGGATTCCCTGTCACGATGCTCCCAATGAAAAGGCCGCCACCGAGATGCTCGTGACCGTAGACGAGCGCTACACCGCGATTTCGAACGGCAAGCTGATGAATGCCGCGCACGATAAAGACCGCAAGACGAAAACCTACCACTGGAAGCAGGCCATGCCGCACGCCTCGTATCTCATCACGCTTTGCGTGGGTGAGTTTACCGAGATGAAAGAGGTCTGGAAAGACTCGCGCGGGCACGAAATTCCGGTGCTCTATTACACGCTCGCGGGCCGGGAACGCGAGACGAAGCTGGCCTTTGGCAAGACGCCCAGGATGCTCGAGTTCTACTCGAAAAAAATCGGAGTCGATTATCCCTACGAAAAATACGCGCAGGTCGTGGCGTGGGATTTCATTTACGGCGGCATGGAAAACACGTCAGCCACGACTCAGACCGAATATACCTTGCATCCCGAAAGCGTCGAGCTGGATTATTCCAGCGAGCCGTTGGTGGCGCACGAGCTGGCCCATCAGTGGTTCGGCGATCTGCTGACCTGCAAGGAATGGTCACATGCCTGGCTCAACGAGGGATTTGCGACTTACTTCGAAGCGTTGTGGACCGAAGCCGAGCACGGCAAGGATGAGTTTCTATACGAGCTCTTTACCAACGAAAAAATATACAAGGCCGAGGACGGCGGCGCTTATCGGCGCCCCATCGTCACGAATATCTACCTGAGCCCGTCTGACATCTTTGACCGGCACCTTTACGAAAAAGGTGGGCGCGTTCTGCATATGTTGCGTCGCCTGGTGGGTGAGGATTTATGGTGGAAGGCAATAAATCGCTACGTGATGGCAAGCTTCGCGAAGACGGTAGAGACGGTCGATCTGCAGCGGGCATTCGAGGAAACCTCGGGGCGCGCGCTGACCTGGTTTTTCGAGCAATGGGTATTCAAGGCCGGTCATCCGGACTTCAAGGCGAACTACGAGTGGGTCGACGATAAAAAGCAGGTCAAGCTGACGCTGGCTCAGAAACAGGAATACAGCGCTCTCGTCGGCACCTTTCGGACTAACGTGCAGTTCAAGATCGTCACCAGCGACGGCGAATACATACACGACCTTGATGTTACCGACGTCGAACAGACCTACTGGTTCAGCTGCGCCGACAAGCCGAAATTTGTTTCGCTGAATCCGGAAAATACGATTCTTGGGAATTGGGATTTCAGCCCCGGTCGCGATTTGCTGATCAGTCAGCTGCAGTTCGACAAAGACGTCATGGGGCGCGTATTCGCGGCCCGAACATTGGCCAAGGACCACTCGCGGCAAAGCGTGGATGCGCTGGGCGAGGCCCTGGGCCGCGAAAAATTCTGGGGCGTGCAGCTTGAGATTGCCGAAACCCTTGGACAGATCGGTTCGCCGCGTTGTCAGGAGCATTTGCTGAAATATTGTGCCGAAATCAAGCATCCCAAAGCCCGCAAGTCGGCAATCAAGGCGCTTGGAACTTTCCGCAACGAAGGCACCCTCGAAGTAGTCGAGCGCGCGCTCAAAAGTGACGCCAGTCCGCTGGTGCAGTACGAGGCTGGGGTGGCGCTCGGCAAAGTAAAGGCGAGCGGAATTTTTGAAAAGCTTTCAGCGGCCCTGGGCAAGCGCGATTCCTGGCATGAATATTACGATCGCGGAATCATTCAGGGGCTGGCGGAGCTGAAAAACGACGATCGCGTTCTGCCGCTGATCATGAAGTCGACTCGTGTGGGTCAGTCCATGTTCATTCGTCGTGACGCCGTCGATGCATTGGCGCGATTTGGACAGGCCAGGCCGGCGGTTGTCATTGATGCGTTGATGGATCTGACTCGCGACAACAACTTCTTTGTCCGGCTGCTGGCAGTCGAAGCGTTGCATCGTCTTGGCGATGATCGCGCGGTGCCGGCGCTGAAACGCGTCGTGGATTCGATTGTCGAGCCACGCACCCATCGTGCAGCACTTCTGGCCATGAAGGGCGTTCGCGCCGGTCGGTCCACGCCAGAGGACGTCGAAAAGCTGAGAACTGATTTTGATCGGCTTCGCGACGATTATCGGGCAATGCTGGGCAGGCTTGAAAAACTCGAAACTCCTCAGCCTGTCAATTCAAATAGTTAATTTTAATTAACTTTAATAAAAATCCCCTTTGATTTCAATGGCCACATCTTGAAGTCCGTCCTGCGCGCCT
The DNA here is from genome assembly GCA_016194725.1 of Deltaproteobacteria bacterium. Lineage (GTDB taxonomy): Bacteria > Bdellovibrionota > UBA1018 > UBA1018 > UBA923 > JACQAX01. The sequence continues at coordinate 1,167 of JACQAW010000375.1, read as the reverse complement.
ACGACGCAACGCGCTACAATATAGATGTAGGGGCTTTGAATTGATTATCGGGCGCATTCTTCTCAAAAAACTGGGACTCACGGCGAGTTATGTGTTTGTGGCGTTGGCTGCAGCCTCGTGTATTCAGCCGTCCGGCTCGGGCAATAACTCCGGCGGCGGTCACAGCTCGCAAAGTTCAGCGCCCGCTGTAGCTGCAGTACAGATCCAGGGCCTGCTGTCCGATGGTCCCCAGTATAATTTCGGAAGCGTGCTGGTAGGCAACCCGCCTCAGTTCGCCACGCATACGTTCACGCTGACCAATATCTCCAGCACTCCGATTTCGAGTATCTTTGCCAGCATTGTCGGCAGCGCTACCTATAGCTTCGTTGGCGGCATCTATCCGGGTACGGGGGGCAACTGTAACTTTAGCCTGATTCTGGCTCCAAATGCGAGCTGTTCGCTGGTGCTTCAGTTTCACCCTACGGGCACTACCGCTTTTACCGGCCAACTTCAGATTGCGTATGCCGGTTCTGGTTCAGCGCAAAACCAGTCCCGTCAGCTTTTAGGCTCGGGGGGCAACACGGCAACGTTGGTCACGGTGCCCGCCAGCCCCTATACCTTTCCAAGTTCCCCAGCTATTGCCGGAGGTCCATCTGGAGCCCAGATTTTTTCGATTGGTAATTCGGGCTCGGTGCTGGCCACGATCACGAATATTTCCCTGACAGGCGCCGCTTTTTTTCTGAATCCTGCTGGCACCACCTGTCTGGTGTCGGGCACAGTGGGTAGCTCGCCCTGCACCATCGAAGTGGATTACAATCCTGCCAACCCCGTGCCTGCCACGAGTAATGGCACTCTTAGCGTAAGTTACAATGACGGCCTCGTCGCACATGATGGCGTGGGCGCCGACCCCGCGCCGTTGACCGTGGCGATTTCCGGCTCTTCGGTATCGCCCGCGGACCACCTGGTATTTTTGCCGCTGGTACCGGCCGCGCAGCCCGTTAACCCTCCCGCGTCGATACCGCTGAATACGAATTTTTCCGCAACTGTACAGGCTGTGGACGCCGCGGGGGTTTTTACGTCTTATTTTTCAGGTACAATAAAAATTGTTGATGAAAACCAGAGTGCCGATTTTGGCGCCATCAACGCCAGTCATAACATCCTTGCTAACAATACCGGTATCGCCATGAC
>JACQAW010000374.1 GCA_016194725.1 Deltaproteobacteria bacterium | reverse complement strand
AGCGGTGGCTAGGGCAGCAGCAGACGAAAATCAGGCACAGGAGCAGATTTCAAAGGAGCAGGCCGACATCAATAAAAAGCAGGCCGACACCAATAGTGAGCAGGAAAAACGCGCTGGACAGGCCGATCAGGCGGCGGAGCAGCAAAAGGCTGAACAGCAGAAAACCGAAGCTCAGGTTCCGGGCACGGCGGCGCCAGGTACCACCGTCGGCATTACGAACTTCGCATTGCGTCCCGAGGTGGGTTCGATATTTTATAACGGCACGCAAAAATTCACGGGGGGCGTGCTGATGGATTTCAATGTGATGAGCACGCCTTGGGTAAAGATAGGGCCTGCCGTGGGCGCGCTTTACTCCAGCACCGCCCCGGGCAACTTTATGAACGGCGTATCCACCGCCAGCAATGATAATATTTTTCAGCTGCCTGGTGACCTCAAATTAACTGTTTCGCCTGATGCGGAACACCGGTTGAATCTGGGCGTGCACGGGGGAGTAGACGTCATACGATCCACTCCAAGCTCAGCAACGGCCGCCGGGGCTTTTGGCGGCAAGGGCGTGAATCAGAAAAATATCGCGTCCACCACCACGGCCAGCTGGGATCTGCACCCAAACGTCGGAGCCGACCTGGACTACGCGCTCAGCACGAACGTCGATCTCACGCTGCGTCCTGACGTCACCTTTCTTTCCGACTTCAATATGATTACGGCAACGGTGGGTTTGGGACTGAAGCTCTGAGCGACCGAGGCTAAAAAAAAGCCCGGAGAGGCTGGCTCTCCGGGCTCGTCTAAAACCGGAATGGAATTTCAGGCTTAGTAACGTCCACCGCCGCCGCCGCCGCCGCCGCCGCCGCCGCCGCGTCCACCGCGGTCACCACCGCGTCCGCCACCACGGCCGCCACCGAATCCACCACGGCCGCCGCCGCCTTCGCGGGGAGCCATGGGCTTGGCTTCGGCAACCGTCATGGGACGGCCTTCGTAATCTGCGCCATTGAATTTTGCGATCGCGTCAGCGGCTTCCTGGTCGCTCGACATTTCGACGAAGCCAAAGCCTTTGCTGCGGCCCGAGTCACGGTCGGTGATGACCTTTGCTGACTCGACGGTTCCGGCTTGCGCGAAGATTTGTTGTAATGCGTCGTCGGTTGCTGAGAACGGAAGATTCCCTACGTACAATTTCTTACCCATGAGACCTCCTTAAGGCTTTGTGGGCGCCGCTAAAGAGGACCGGGCACCATGCTCGAGAGACTCCGACGCGGACAGGACTGATTGAGCGTCGCTGATCTCGGGTGAGACATTTGCGACTTCCTAAGTTTAGCATACTGCTTTGGGAATCAAATTGATTTCTGGGAACTGTTACGGGATCTTGCGGCGCATTAAATAAACAGGGATATTGCACGGTTGAGTCGAAGCCGTTGTGTTTTTTTGCCTATTATTAAGCAGGCTTCAACGATTGCTATTTGACGAATACTTTGATCTTCGCCGGGGCGCCGCTGACCAGGCGGGTTCCATAGCTCATGATCGAAGAGGCATCAAAAGTGATCTTCACCTGGCCGTGGCGCTCGGGCTTGACCAAGCGCTCGAACAGGCCCTTGCCGGCGGCAGGCGCAGGTGCCGCAGCCGCGTCAGGCAGGATGCTTTCGACTCTCCCGGTAAAGGTATGGGCAAGGCTTGGAACCGTGATTTCCGCCAGCTGATCGACTTTCAGTTTCGCGAGTTGGGTTTCTGTAAAGGTGGCCGTGGCCCACGGTATTCCGGCTGCCACGACGTTCAAGAGTGGCTCGCTTGCAGCGACAGTCTTGCCGGCGGTGACCGTTTTCTGCGTGATGTGCCCGTCAATGGGCGCGCGCATCTCGGTCGATTTCAAATCGCGCTCGGCATCAGCCACGCGCTCGCGCAGGCCTGCCAGCTTGGCTTGCTGTTTGGCATAATTGGAATAGGCCCATTTGAGCTGGGCCGCGGCCGAATCTTTGTCTTTGACCGTCTCCTGAATGTGTTTGATGCCCAGGCGCGCGCCTTCCAGGCGAGAATCCAGCGCATCCAGGTCGTGCTGGCGCTGGGCCAGAGTTGTCTCGAAATCGCGCGCGCCGATTTGCACCAGCAATTGACCTGCTTTTACGGCCTGTCCGTCTTCGATCAGGACGCGGTCGACCTTGCCGCTCACCTTGGCCGCAAGCGCGGTCGAGTTCGTCCTGACCTGCGCGAACTCGGGGATTTCGAAATAAGAATGGTAATGCGAGTAGCCCGAGGCCGCCGCGTACGCGGCAAGAGCCGCGAACAGCAGCGTCGCGCCGGCACGGCGCCTGAGGCGGGCCCGCCTTTCACTTTCAGAGCTGTAAAGCGGATAGGGACGAAACTTGCGGCGGCTACGTGGGGATTTTTCTGTTTCAAGCATAGTGCCGTAGAGCCTATCCAAATACGCCCGTGAGTCACGGTGCGGGGCGGGGGGGCGAGCGGCCGGATCACCCGCCGGCAGGTACTCTTCCGCCCACTCCAAGGTGCGTTGGCGCTTTGGCATATTCCTGCTGCGCGGCGGGCAGCAGTTTTTTCAGCGCCACAACCCGGTCGGTGCTTGCGGGATGGTCGGAAAGAAAAGCAGGGGGCTCGCCCTTGGATGCTTTGATCATGCGGTCCCAGAAGGTCAGCGCTTCATTGGGGTCGTAGCCGGCCTTGGCCATCAGATTTAATCCGATCTGGTCGGCCTCGGATTCCTCAGCACGCGAAAATGGCAGTAGCACGCCTACTTGAGTGCCCAGGCCCAGCGCGCCCATGAGGGCGTCGTGAAACTGCGAGTCGCCCAATGCCGTCGAGGCAATGGCCAGCGCGCCCTGTGCGGCCAGCTCCTGCGAGGCACGCTCGTCGCCGTGCTTGGCCAGCACGTGCCCGGTTTCGTGCGCCAGCACGGTGGCCAGCCCCGCTTCGTTTTGAGCCACGGCCAACAGGCCGGAAAAAACGCCGATGTGCCCGCCTGGTAAAGCAAAAGCATTTACATCCTTGGAGTCAAACAGCACGACCTCCCATTTGTCCCTGGCCATGGGGCTGGCGTCAATGATTCGACGTGCGACGTCGTTGACGAGCTTGATGTCGGCGCTGCACGTGGACTTGGGGTATTTGGCCAGAACTTGCTGCCAGGCCTGCGTGCCCATTTCACTCATTTGCGAATCAGATACCAGATGGAGTTCATGGCGTCCGGTAGGGCTGGTGGTACAGGCGCCGCAGAACAGCAGAATGATGGATGTTGTCAGAATTTCAGTTTTCATCCTCTGCTCACGCCACCGATGACCCAGCTCAATACGCCGTATCCCGCGACGGCCTATCTTACGGGCTTTCTTCGCTCGCGCGGCCATGACGTGCGCCAGTATGATCCGGCCATCGAGCTGGTGTGCCGGCTTTTTTCGAGCACTGGCTTGAAGCGCGTCCGGGCGAGTTTGCCCAGGAGCACCAAGATGCAACCGGACAGCGTGCAGTTTTTCAAGTCGGCTTTCGACGATTATGCCAGGACAGTCGACTCGGTCGTGGCCTTTTTACAGGGGCGCGACCCAAGCCTGGCCGTGCGCCTGGCCGCCCGTGCATATGTTCCGGAAGGTCCGCGGTTTTTGGCGCTCGATGAAGAGCACCTGAATTGGGCCTTTGGCGCACTGGGCGTGCAGGACCGCGCAAAATATATCGCGAGCCTTTATCTCGACGACCTGGCCGACGTGCTGCGCGAGGGCGTCGACGAGCGCTTCGCGCTTTCGCGCTATGGCGAAAAACTCGCGGCAAGCGTGCCCACCTTCGAGCCGCTCGAGCGCGCGCTGCGTGGCCACGTGTCGCTGGTCGACGAAATTTTGCAGGAGATCACGGCTGAGCTCGTTGACAAGCATGAGCCCGAGGTCGTCGGCCTGACCTTGCCGTTTCCGGGCAACGTATACGGCGGCCTGAGAATTGCGCAGTCCGTGCGAAAGCTTTCGCCGGGCACGAAAATCATTCTGGGTGGCGGCTACGTCAGTACTGAATTGCGCACGCTGACCGACGCCGGAATCTTTGATTACGCCGACTTCATCACGCTCGACGACGGCGAGAGGCCGTTTCTGAATATTCTGGAGCATCTGGCGGGTGAGCGTAACGAGAGCGAGCTGCTGCGAACCTATGTTTGCCGCGATGGCGCTGTGAGACTGCTGTCGTCACCGAAAGAACATGATCTTCCTTTCAAGGACAGCGGAATTCCGACGTATGACGGCTTGCCCATGGAAAAATATCTGTCAGTGCTGGAAATGCTCAATCCCATGCATCGGCTGTGGTCGGATGCAAGGTGGAACAAGGCCACGTTGGCACACGGCTGCTATTGGAAAAAGTGCAGCTTCTGCGACGTGAATCTGGATTATATCGGCCGCTACGACGCCGCGGGCGCTGACCTGATTTTGGAGCGCATGCAGGCAGTGGCGCGCGAAACAGGGCAGAGCGGGTTTCATTTCGTGGACGAGGCCGCGCCGCCGGCCGTATTGAAAGCGCTTT
>JACQAW010000417.1 GCA_016194725.1 Deltaproteobacteria bacterium | reverse complement strand
CAGACTCGGGAATCGTTGCTCAAGGGCATAGCCGACCTGTATGGCTTTCCGCTCAACAGTCTGGTGATGCGGCGCTATCCAAAGCTGCCTCGCGAACCGTAAGGTTCGCAGATCCGCAATCCCTATACCCGCGCGGGCAGCTATTCTCCTTGCCTGACGCTCGGTCCGTGATTTAAGTTTTGACGATGGGATTACCGTCGTTTTTTTCCACATTGGTCAGCAACTTTCTGGTTCGAAGCTACGCTGCGGTGAATCGGCTTGGTATCCTCGAGCTTCCCGGCGCACAAAAGATTTATGAAAGCGCATATTTTTTTTATAAAATGCATTTCGAAGACCCTTTCTACCAGCTCGCGCGCACGCATCCTGAAATCTTCGAAAATGGTGAGATCCTGGACGTCGGCGCCAACATCGGCTACACGGCCATGATTTTTGCGGAGGCACTATCAGACGGTTTTCGCGTACATGCTTTCGAGCCGGAGCAAAATAACTTTAATAGTCTTCAGCTTAGGGTTCGAACAAGCAAATTCGTTGACAAAATTATCCCGATTCACGCGGCGATAGGCGCTCATTCGGGTCATGTTGAAATTTGGGAAAACAAGGCCCACAAGGGCGATCACCGCGTTAAGACAAAGGAGTTCGAAAATAAGCACGGTATTTTAAGGAATCTTCAAAAAGTACCATTATGGTCTCTGGACGATTACGGCCGTGAAAAGCTGAACTCGAGCAAACCCGTCTCACTCATCAAGATAGACGTACAGGGATTTGAGTTCGCGATTTGCGAGGGTATGACCAAACTTCTTGAAGATAACCCAAAGGCTTCGGTCGTGTTCGAATATGGACCCCATATAATTGAGGAAATGGGTTACGATCCGCATGAGTTGTTGGACTATTTTTCCAGGCGCAACTATCGATTTTATCTGATCGAAAAAACCGGTCGCCTTATCGGAACTACCCCGAAGAAAATCGCGGCAGCCATTACGGGCGAGGATTACGCCGATATTCTTTGCTCCAAACGCGATTTCCTATAGCTGTTTCACCGAAAAGTTTCACCCATCGGAAACTTCAATAGCTCACCAATTTCACGCACCTCCTTGCGCGTTCGAATTCCTTTGGCAATCCATACGCAATGAGGCGCGCTCTTGGTTCGCTGGATCGTGACACCGGGCCTATACTTAATGCTGCGCTGCTCGCACAAATCCTCGTGCTGATCGAAAATGACGGCACCTTTGGGATTCGTTTCGAGGAAGCGGTCAAGCCTCGCAAGGCCTTTAGCCATGGGCATGGCACAGCCGAAGGAATCGATGACTTCATGACCATAATAATACGGTGTCCGATTATAGCGCAGGTAGATGAGTGGAAATACCTCTAAATAACAAATAGAATTAATCAGAAAAATAGGCACTTCGAGATCCTTGATTTCGTCGAAAATGCGATACCACGGGGTAAAATCAGGCGACAACCTCGGAAACTTTTTCAAATCCGGAATGATTTCCATTGCAGTGGAAGGGAGATGAAAACAGATGGATGCAATTACGGCGAAAATAACCGGTTTCTGTATTTTCCAAAGGGTGTGCTTGAGGCCTGTTACGAGCGCATACAGAGATCGCAGAAAGAAGATGACTCCATAGAGAGCAACACCCTCAAAGGCGGCGCAATAACGCGTACCGAAGGTGAGGTCACTTCGAAGGCGAAAGTAGAAAAAAAACAATGGAAGCGTAATGAAATTAAAAACAAAAATTCGTTGCTGATCGCCCCGTTTACGAATTCCGTAAAACAGGCCAGCCCAGACCACAACCCATGGCAGGGGGAAGTTGAATTGATCCTGGCAAAACACCCAGGTATCCCAGCCGCTCTCGATCGCCTGCACGAGAGGAAAATGGACAGGTGGGCCACTTGAGAGATAATGAAGGGCGCCCCAGTTGAACCACTTTGTAAGGGCATAAATGCCAGCAAGAGAAGCAACCTGTTTACCCATCCGCCCCGCGTCTTTGCGCCACAGCGCCTCAAGGGCCCCTAGGCCATAGGCAGAGCCAATCATCGCGAGCGCAAAAAAATGCGCATTGGCGAATATGAGACTCATTATGAAAAATCGGCCAAATTTGAATTGTGGCTGCCTAAGATAGGCAGTGAACCAGATTATCGATATCAAAGCCACAAATGAGTAATGGCGCCCGTCCCATGCGAGTGTACCTTGGCTGGCCGAATGGGCCAGCCAGAGGGCGACAAGGAAGCCCATAAAAAGACTGATGTTGGGAGCAAGTGCAAGTTTGCGGAAATAATGGTACCCGATATAAAAAACCAGTATCACCGCAGTCAAGCTGTAAAACAGCGAAGGTATTCGCCAGGACCTTTCATGGTATCCCAGCAGCGGCGACCAGAATACTTTGCGAATGAACACATCCAAAACCGGCTGGCATTGATAACTAATGAGACCCATCAGGTCCTTAAGCTGTTTTGCCTCATTAACGACCAAATTGTAGCGGGTTTCACCTTCACCGGTAAGCGCGACCATACCCGGAAGTCGCAGCTCTAACGCCCTAACCAATGTAACAATCAACAAGGCTGCCGCCGCGAAAAGCCAATACAAATTCGGCTTTATCCAGAACTTGTATTTTTGTCCTTTTTTCATTTCCGAGTCGCTTTGATCCTGATGCTCCCGGCAATCCATCGAGCAGGTGTCTTTTCCAGAAGAGTCTCCACTCGTATCAGCAACCCAATAAAATTCTTTGAAATACCGGGATGCAGGAATTCATAAGGCTCGGAAACAATCCCCGTAAAACCCGCTTTTTCGAGGCTTGTTGCAATCTGATGCGGGGTGAAGGCCGTCTCATCTGGGCTATCACCCAGTCTCTTTTTTAGCCAAGGCCAGTTCTTCTGTAAAAAGACCTGTGGATTGAGCATGTTTGGTTCCGAGAATCGAAGCTCTCCTCCTGGTTTCAATATTCGAAACATCTCTTTAAGAGCGATATTCCAATCCAGGTGGTGAAGGACGCTGCAGCCAACGATCAGATCAAAAGAGGCATCCGGGAAAGCTGTTTGATGGATATCGGCGTTCACAAACGTCACTTCCGGATGCAGCTGCCTTGCTGCATCCAGCAAAGTATCTGAAACGTCGAGGCAAGTCAGGTCGTTAAACGCGGCTGCAAGTACGCCCGAAAAGGAGCCATCGCCGCAGCCGACTTCCAGGGCCTTGGGCGAAGTAACACCGGAATTGCCATTGAAGGGCTGAGTAAGGAAATCGCACCGGCGTTTCTTGCGAATCCGCCCCGCGGGAGTATTCCAGCACCAGATGGATGTTCCACTATCCATGAATAGTTTTCCGTGGCTTCGTTCTCGTGCCACCCGTTCAGACAACGAAATATCTTTCATTGGCTCCTCATATGTTCACTACTAAATAAATTTGATCTTCCCCATCGCATAAGTGCACATCTTCAACAGGAGCCAACCGTGCTTCCATCGGCTTATATTGGTCTCTCCATATACACGTTCGCGATATCGGATTGGCACTTCTGCAATTTCCAGATCAAGTTTGGATGCCCCAAAAATAAGATCGAAATCGCCAAAGGGATCAAAGTCGCCGAAATAGGACCGACCTTTAGCAATGCGCTCATAATTTTTTCGGCTTAACACCTTTGTTCCACACAAGGTGTCTTTAAATCGTTGGCTCAAAAGCCAGGTGAACAAGCGACTGAAAAACTTATTGCCCATCAAGTTGATTGGACGCATGGCTTCGCGTTCCATTTTGTAAACCAGCCGGCAGCCATTTATGAATTCACCGTGGCCTTCGGTGTATACGTCAATAAATGTCGGCATGTCCTCGGGTGGAACTGTCAGATCCGCATCAAGTATCATTAAGATATCGCCATTGGCTTTTGAAAACCCCAAACGTACGGCATCGCCCTTGCCTTTGCCGGACTGCTGGTAGGCAAAGATCGGAAAGGGTTTGGGGATATTGGGATCTGCAATGACCCGTTGAATTTCTTCGGCAGTTCCATCGGTGGAGTTGCCCTCGACGAAGATGATTTCGTATTTTTCAACTCTATGCCGCACTACCTCGGCCATGCGTCTTACCGCTGATTCTATATTTCCCTTTTCGTTTCGGGCTGGAATTACGACTGACGCAAGCAGGCCGGTTTTGGAAATCTTGTGTTCAGGGCGCGCAATCACGAAATGAGTGCAGCCGAGCCAATTGAACAGCGGAAGGGGGGTCAAAAAGCGGTTCGCCAATGAAGAGATGGGGCCAATATTCTTGGGGAGCATGCAACGGTAGCCCTGTTTCAGAGGCCGATACCCCGATATCGCAAACAGGTTTTGAACATCATCGGCTGAAAGCCAGTTCAGATGAGGCTGGGGCATTTTCAGCCCAAGAGACTGCGCAACTTTAAAGACCGGCGCCCAGAGAAAATTATAATAGGTGGCGATTAGGCGGGTTTCAGAATGACAAAGCGGCTTCAGGTATTCCAATGAGTTTTTTATGTCTTGCCAGTAGCCTACGGTGTTCACCATTACGATATAGTCAACTCCGCCGGGGAACGCCTGTAGCACCTCGTCTGGCAGCGGAGTGTCGCCCCGCCATGTCTGGAAGCTGAATTTCGGAAACTTCTTTTTCGCTACCTCACATGCTGCCGAGGAAAAATCCAGGCCGAAGCCCTCTTTGGCCTGGCATGAGGTCAATATCGCTCCAACACCAAAGCCAATTTCAATGACTCTGGACCCTGCTTCCACATGAAAGGCGCAGAGGCGCTTGAGGTCATCGTAGTAATAGGAATTTCTCTCGAGCCAATCATAACGCTCGGCGCCTTTCCGGAAGAAATCATGAAATGACAGCTGGTTACCAACCTCAGGAGCTGGACCCAGGCTTTGATTTTCGATTTGTTTCATAGCAAAGAGATCGAGAGAACGTATCTGTGTGGTCGGCTTTAATAAAGTCTAAAGTAACCGTGCGGCAGAGGTCGCCGGAGAATCTGTTGAATGACGCGCCGACGCACCGAAGTGCCGGACATAGTCGTCCTTGAAAAGCAGAAACTGCCCCTCGGCCAAATAGGAGGAAATATTGTGAGGTCCGAAAATCTTCGCGCGCCGTTGGATCATCTCGATGTCTTCCTGATCTTTTTTGTAGTGCATCCGCTCCATGATCCCTTGGAGAATTCTCCGGAAGGGCCAAAGCCAGAATGGCATATCCAGCTCCACATCGAATTGCATGAGAGTTGTGTCGCGCTCGGGGTGCTTCGTATACCGCACGTCAATTACCATCTTGACGACATGGTGCAGGCTCGGCATCCACTTGGGAGAAGACTTCAGGTCGAAGGTGCGGAAATGACCAGGCGGGAAATACTCCGTCGTGAATATATGGGCGGATCGCAGGAAGCCCCAGCGCAGGCCCTGTCGGTATGTGATTCGCCGTCCCTCGAGCTTCTCAGCGAACATCTCCGGCATGATGCCGCCGTGCAGAAAAACGTAGTGCTCGCAATCCAGATACGCCCCCACAGCGTTGGCCAGGGTGATTTCCTGTTCCTCGATGACCTGAAATTTATGTTTCATTCGCAGCTCCTCTTCTAACGAATATCTTGCCTTCCGCAGCTTCATAGCTGAGGCGCTTGATTCGGTATTTCGGAGTGCTTAGAGGATTGTAGCTCTGGAAGGCCGTCTTGATCTTCGTAAAAAGCTTGTCGTTGGGGTTCTCCTTCATTTCACCCGTTCCACTGTCATAAATATATCCGTGCCACCGGCATTGAAGTGTTCCTGTCTTTCGGCATAGTCGCGCCTGTGCCAGCGGCGCGCCCATATGAGGACAGATATCCCGCGCGATGAAATAGCGATCATTATCTTCAGAAAAAACCACGACTTCGACACCTTCGCTGACTCGTCGATGATTCAGCTGGTCTGGAAGAAGGCTTGCGATTTCGATCGGAATTGGAAAATAATCTTGATCCTGTCTCATGACTAGGTCCAAGGTATGCATGTTTTTCGGATGATAGTCAATTTCCGCGAGGTCTTAAATTGAAATCACACGCTGTTCCTGAAAATAGGTTTTTATGCGCGAAGCACCGGAACAGACCGTCCTCGTCGATTGTTTTGACGGACAGCATACATCATCACGTTACTCGAGCCCGAGGGCATTCCTCTATATTGTGGCTTGGTCAATAAGTTCGGCTATATCGACAACTTTGACTTTCTCGGCCATATCCTTCGATTTCACGCCATCGGTCAGCATAGTCATGCAAAATGGGCAATTTGCGGCAATGGTCGAGGCGTTGGTCGCAAGGGCCTGCTCGGTTCGCTTGATGTTGACGCGCGTGCCGATGTGCTCTTCCATCCACATGCGCCCGCCACCGGCGCCGCAGCACATGCCATTTGCGGAATTCTTTTCCATTTCCTGCACCTTGGCCATGGGCAGGGCATTCAAGATTGCACGGGGAGCTTCGTATTCCTGGTTCCAGCGACCGATGTAGCAGGAGTCGTGATACGTGATCTTCTGCTCAGTGCCTTTGGTCGGCTTGAGTTTGCCTTCTTTGATGAGTTTGCCGATAAGCTGGGTATGGTGAATAACCTCATACGTTCCGCCAAAATCTTTCCACTCATTTTTTATGGCGTTGAAGCAGTGCGGGCACGCGGTAACCACCTTCTTCACCTTATACTCATTCAGCTTGTTAACATTTTCCTGGATCAGAGATTGGGCCAGATACTAGTTGCCCATTCTGCGGACGGGGTCGCCCGTGCATTTCTCTTCTTTACCCAGAATTGCAAATTTAATTCCAGCCTTGCGTAATACGCTCACCAGCGCCCGTGAAACCTTTTTGTTACGGTCGTCAAATGAGCCCGCGCAGCCCACCCAGAAAAGATATTCGACCTGCTCACCGCTGGCGACGATTTCGGCCATGGTTTTGATTTGAAGATTGTCCGCCCACTTGTCCCGATCGTCGGGACTCATGGCCCAGGGGCTGAAGTTGTTTTCGACGTTCTTGAAAACAATTTGCAACTCAGCCGGAAAGCGGCTTTCCATGAGCACCAGATTTCGCCTGATTTCATATATTTTATCGGTCTGCTCGATAAAGACTGGGCAGGCCGCTTCGCAGGCACGGCAGCTGGTGCACGCCCAGATAACGTCGTCAGTGACCTTGGCGCCGATGACGGGACCGATCTCTTCGGGCTTACCCGCCATGATTGCCGGTTTATTGTGGTAGAGGACGTCTTTCAGGTCTGCGATGATGGCCTTCGGCGAAAGGGGCTTTTGCGTATTGTGGGCGGGGCAGGCGTCCTGGCAGCGGCCACATTCCGTGCATGCGAACAGGTCCAGCGTGTCTTTCCACGACAGGTCGGTAATCTTGCCCACGCCAAACGAGGTAACGGTTTCGTCTTCGAGGTTTACCTTGCGCATGCCCTTGGGGCCGTCCAGATGACGAAAGAATGTATTGGGTCCGGCGGTCAGCACGTGCAGGTGCTTGCTGGACGGAATATAGCAAAGAAATCCGAGCACCAGAAAATGATGAATCCACCGAAATACCGATGAAATGTTCCCAGCAGTCTCGGGCGAGAGCGCCAAAGGTTCGAGGAAAGTATTTCTCAAAAATACCGAGATGAACTGGTAATGATCGTACCAATCGGGATGCGCAACCAGCCGAAATGCGCGCATCATGAAAAGCGAAAGCATGAGGCAGCCGGTCAGCGACAGGATGATGATGGCGTCTTTTGATTTGCCAAGACCTTCCGGGCGAAGAATCAGGCGACGATAAAATGCGTAGCACACCGCGCAAAGCACACCAAGAGTGAAAACGTCTTGAAGCGTGACCAGCGCCGAAAAAAGTGTTGGACCGATAAATTCAAACGTAAACCCCGGGTGCAGCTCGTACCCGAAGTTTTCCATCGTTTCGAGCGTGATGATCAGAAAGCCCCAGAAGATGGTGGCATGCATGATGCCCGCGTTCTTCTTTTTGAGTACCGCCCGCTGGCCCAGAACGTTCATCAACACGGTCATAATGCGATCAGGAATACGATCGATTCGTGTGCCGCTCCAAACGGGGCCGTGCGTGGCCGTGATAAGACGCATCAGTATGGATACGCGATACGCGAAATAAGCGTTCGCACCCAGAAAAACTGCGATAAACAAAAACGACAAGGCAGGCATCGCCAATCTCCTCGGAAACTGGGTCCTCTGTCAGAACGTTCGAAAACGATCGCTCAGTGTTCGCCCAGGACTTTTTTAAACTCTTCAGTCAATAATGGTACCACTTCGAAGAGATCCCCTACAATGCCGTAGTCGGCGAGTTGAAAAATGGGTGCTTCCGGGTCCTTATTGATGGCAACGAT
>JACQAW010000355.1 GCA_016194725.1 Deltaproteobacteria bacterium | reverse complement strand
CGATTTCATTATGAAGATAAACAGCTGCTCTATCGCCTTACCCTCAGGCAGCTGCCTCGCGTTAGGAAGCTCAGGCGTCACAACCGGAATATTGCGCTCAATGCCCGCGTAAGTTCCCAGCGAACCTGGGTAAGCACCCAGTGTGCGAATGGGCAGGGGGCTCTGCATCTCGGGAAACGCGATCGGACCGTCGTGGTCCACAAGGCTGTAAGGCGCGTGCACGGAAATGATGAGGTCCGGCTTGAACTCGTTGATGGCCTTTTCGACCACCTGGGTTTCGCGTTCGCTTGCCGCCTTTGGGCCCGGAAAACGGCGCGGGTCGCCTGAAGCTTTTTTCTTCCAAAACAAAGTGGCCTGCTCGTTCCACTCCTTGGTGGAAAAGTTGCGGTTGATGTCTACGCCCGCGCTATTGGTGCGGCTGCGCGGATTGGAGTAAAATCCGTCCGGATTCACGAGCGGAAAAAACATGTAAACGTGTTTGCGCAGAAACGAGTCGGGCTTCGTGCGCTCGAGAAAATCGATCCACCGAAAAACAGCCGAAACCGCGGATATCTCGTCGCCGTGCATGGCTCCGAAGATCAGCACGCGCCGCGGATCCTGTTCGGCGCTTGGCGGCGTTGACGGATCTTTGCCCCAGTAAAGATAGGGAATGGGACGGCCGCCGGTCGAGGTCATCTCGAATTTCCAGGATCGTTTCTCACAACGCCCCTGATTTACGGATCTCAAATCGTGGCTGAGCTGATTACACCACGCATCAAGGGCGGGCGGCAGCACCGACGCCGGCGGCGTGGGCGAAGCCCGTCCCGCGTTGAGCGGAGTGGTGAAGACCGTTCCGATAGTGAGCAACAAAAATAAAAGTTGAGGAACCGACATTGGGAAATTCTAACACTTCTAATACGTTTAGGAAGGGTGTTAGAATGGCATTATTATGACGACCGACCAAAAGACGCCGGCAATTGAGCCTTTAGGCTCTGGCGAGCACCCCTGGGCAAAAAAATTACGGCTCTGGCGAAAATCAGCAGCTGCGGCCGAACTGGCCTTGACCATTGCCATTACCTTTTACCTCTTTGGCGGCAGCGCCGAAGAATGGGCGTCCGCGGTACAATTTCGCTATTCGTCGCCGTGGGCTCGCTCTTTGCTTTTCTCCCTTCTGCTTGCTCTGGTTTACGGCGTGCCTTCGTTTCCCCTGACCTTTCTGCGGAGCTATTATATCGAACGCCGTTTCGGCCTTTCCACCCAGTCTCTCAAAGCCTGGTCACTCGACCAGCTCAAGGGCCTGCTCCTTGGCGCAGTGCTTGGCGCGGTGGTGGTGCTTGGACTTACCGGCATTTTGATCTGGGGCGGGATGTCCTGGTGGTGGATGGCGGCGATTGCCGCAGCTGCGTTTGGCATCGTGCTCACACGCATAGCGCCACAGCTCATCGTGCCCATATTTTTCAAGATGAAGCCGTTGGAATCACCCGAGCTGGTGAATCGTTTTACCGCGCTCGCGCAGAAAACAGGCACGCCGATTCTGGGAATCTACGAAATCGACATGAGCCGGCGCACCAAAGCTGCCAACGCGGCCGTTATCGGATTCGGAGCCAGCCGCCGCGCGTTAGTGGGCGATACGTTGCTCTATGAATTTTCGACCGACGAGGTGGAGTTCGTGCTCGCTCATGAGCTGGGTCACCACCACCACCATGATCTGTGGGCAGGCGTTGCCCTGAGCTCCGTTACAACCTCGCTTGGCCTGGCCGCCGCCCATTTCACGATTGCCAGCGCAACAGAACCGTTTGGAAAGTTCTTTATCGCGGGATCCAATAGCAAGACGTTCAACCCGATTCTCATTTTTCTCATCGCGGTCATGACCACTGTTGTCGGAATGCTGCTGGGTCCGGTTGGAAAGTGGTTTTCACGCTATGTCGAAGCCCGGGCCGACCGCTTCGCGGCCCGCACCACCGAAAACGCCCGGGCGGGCGCCAGGGCCTTTCGCAAGCTGGGTTTTCAGAATCTGGCGGTTTTTCAGCCGCCGGCCTGGGAAGAAACCCTATTCTATAGCCATCCCGCGATAGCCCGCAGAATTGAGCGGCTCGAGCCGAAAGCTTAAGTGCCTCGATGAAAGCCATCAAGCTCAGCGGCCCCGCCCTTGGCGCGCTCTTTTCAAGCATTGGCGGCGAAGCCAGCCTTGATCAGATACTGGCGCGCTTTTACCAGAAGATGAGCACGGACGTGCTGCTGGGTTTTTTTTTCGACGGCTGCGACGTGCTGGCGATCGCCAGGATGCAGAAGTCGTTTCTCATGCGCGCCTGGGGCGTAAGCCAGAGTTACGCCGGCAAGTCGCCGGCCGATGCGCACGCGAAGCTGCCGCCAATATTGAAGGGCCACTTTGACCGGCGCCTGGTGCTGCTCGCCGAAACGCTGCGAGAGTTCAAGGTGGGCGAAAACGAAATTGCCCTCTGGGTTAGCTTCGAAGAGAAGTTTCGCGCGGCCGTGGAACATTCGTAAACCGCCGTTTAACTGTACCTTCCGCCTACAGTGTCTATATCTTTCTAGTCTTCCGCAAAGTCACTTGGCCAGTCACGAATCATCCCTGACGTTCAGTGTGTCGCGGGCACTCCACGATTCAAGGGCAAAGTCGGGTAGATAGCCCGCGGCCTCAAGTGCTTGAAATTCTGCAGCTCCTGGCACCTCTTCTGCATTATTTAGGACCATAACAAAGAGGGTGGTACACATGAATTCCAAGCTTTTTATCGTTCTCGGCATGATGGTGGTTCCCGCTATTGCCAGCGCGCACTCCAAAGAAAGTGGCCTCAGTCTCACCAAGCAGAATATGGGCGAATGCACGGAAGACAGACCCGGCTCGGAACATGGCTTTGAACTTCTGAACTACAAGCCATTGCCACCGCTGCGCACGATGAAGCTTTCGAGCGTCGAGGAATCCGACACAAACAAAGCTTTTATGTCGGCTAAAATGACCTCTGGCGGAAAGGATTATATTCTCGTCAGCAACCCGCCCCAGACCCAGGGTTTCGACACCAAGGAAATCTGGAGCAAACTTTTCGAAGCCAAGGCAGACGGCGACTTCGCCTCTAAAGACGGCGCGCGAATCGTTTTGCGTAAAAAGGAAAAGAGCTACGGCGAGATAATCGACCCCGGCTTTTCATTTGACCCCGGCTCGGCGGGTTTTGGCACCTATGAAGCCAGCGTGATTTACAGCGACGGCGGCCTGCCCGTGCTGGTCAAGATGACCTGCAAGATAAACGAAGTGCAGCTGGCAAAGGTTGACGGCTCACTGGAAAGAAAATTCAAGATCCTGGGCAAGCACCAGGACAAAATCAAATCCTGGAAAATCGCCAGCGACGCGGTTCAGTGCAAAGACACGCCAACAAGTTCGACCTCAACCAAGCCTGCTGACGAAGCCGGCAACGAAGGCCAGACCAAGATCTGATTGAGTTCCGCGCTGGAAAAACAGAAGCCCCATCTGATTCACGGATCAGATGGGGCTTTTTGTCTCAAATAATGGCCAATTATTACATTGGATCAGGCAAAAACAACCGCCGGGTACCTTTCCGCGATTTCACGGAATGCCATGCACGAGGTACATTGAGAGGATGGCGGGCGACAAAAAAAAACAGCGCGTGGTGCTCGTGGTGGACGCCGACGCTGATTTTTTGGAAAAGCTGCAGACCGAGCAGCATCTTACCGATCTGCGCACCTATTGCACATCGACCGCCGAAGCCGCACATGAAGTCCTGCTTGATCCGGGGCTGGGCGTGGTGGGCACGTTCGTCGATGCCGCGCTTCCCGACCTGGGCTGGATTTCGGTGGTCGAATCGGCCCATCGCAACGTGCCCGGCACGCCCATCTTTCTGGTGCGCGACTCCACCCTCGATGTTTCAGATGAGGAGCTCAGGGCCGTGGGCGTACGCCAGTCGCTGGGCAAGCCGCTCGACTTCAAACGCATGATCGACCTGGTAGCGCCGCTGGCCGTGGATTTTGACATCGATGGCGCTTTGGGCAAAGCCAAGGAAAATACTGACGATCTGGGCGGAATAAGCGCCGCTGCCGATGGCGCGTTCTCACCGATACGCGCGGATAATTTTTTGTCGGGGTCGAAATCGATTTTTGACCTCTACATCCGCCTGGGCCCGGGTCACAACTTGAAGATACTGCAGTCGGGCGATGCCTTCGACTCCGAGCGCCTGCTCAGCTACCTGAATAAAGGGATCACTCATTTCTTCATCAAGAAAGAAGTGCAGGAAACCTATCTGCGTTACTGCGAGCACCTGACCACCCGCCTGCTCACCTCGAAGGCGATTCCCGCGGCCGTAAAGGTGGCGCAAACCCTGAATCACGGCGAAGAGGTGATGAATTTTCTAAAAGATAACGGGCTCTCCGACTTCCAGTTCCGTTATGCCTCGCAGTTCGTATTCAACGTGAACCAGCTTTTTCAACAGTTCAATCCCGCGAAAAACAACGTGCTCAATGCCTTTCTCAACGACGTGGCGGCCTACGACCACGGCGTCGGCGCCACCATGATCGCTTCGCTGCTGGCCGAAGCGCTGAACGTCACCTCGGGCTACGCGATTCAGATCGTGGGCATGGCGGCACTGCTGCACGACATTGGGCTCGCGAAGGCGTCTGAGCTGGCTCATGAGGATGAAGCTCTGATGAGCAAGCCGCAGCTTGCGGTTTATTATAAACATCCCGAGGTCGGCGCCGAGCTGTTGGCCAAGATTAAAGCCATGGACCCGGCGGTGCCGCATGCGGTGGCGTCGCACCATGCGCGAAGAAACAACCGGGGCTTTCCCAAAAACCTGGGTGCCACGAGTATCAATCAGATTGCCGAAATCGTGGGCGTCAGCGAGGAGTTTTCGCGCATCATCACCAAAAAAGTGAAGAGCCCCGAGCTGGCACCGCTGGAAATCATGGACCAGCAGATGCTCGAAGGCTTTTCGCGCCCGGTGGCCGAGGCATTCAGAAAAGTTTTTATCAGTCCAAAGCCTTGAGCTCTAAAGCCCGGCGCGAAGAAACGGTAGTTTCGAAAGCCAGATGCGGCATACGGGCTTTTTATCGTCGCATCAAATCTTGACTCAGATCGAACGGCCGGCATTGTCCGGGCCATTGCTGAGACAGGACAGGCTTCAAGTTTGCATTGCCTCGGACATGCGAACAGACTACTCGAAATGCATCGCGGCTTTTGGAACAACCCTGCTTCTGAGCTGCCCAGGCGCCCTGGCCGCGCCTCAGAACGTAAATGTCCCGCCAGGCAATATCTGGATCGAGCTGGCTCGCAAGGCCGTGCCCTCGGTAGTCAATATTTCGACTATCACGACTGGCAGCGGCGCCGCGGTCGGCACCTCGGATGACATGCTGAGAAAGTTTTTCGACCAATTTTTTGGCGGCAAGCGCGGACGCAGCTACCGCGAGGAAAAAGATCAGAGAGACCTGACGGCGCCGCCTGGCAACGAGATGATGCCCAAGGCCGTGGCGCTGGGCTCGGGCTTCATTATAGACAAGAGTGGCACCATTTTGACCAATAACCACGTCGTGGCCGACGCCGATGAAATCAAAGTCGCGTTTACCGAGCTGCCCGACGATTCTCCGGTCGAGGCCAAAGTCATCGGCCGCGACCCCGACCTCGACATTGCCCTGTTGCAAGTGAAGGACAATATCAAACGAAAATTCATTCCGCTGCCGCTGGGCGACTCCGATCAGGTCGAGATTGGGGAATATGTGCTGGCGGTGGGCAATCCGTTCGGGCAGGGCCATTCGGTCACTCACGGCATCATTTCGCAAAAGGGGCGCAACGCGCCTGATTTTCCGCTGGCCACCTATCTGCAAACCGATGCGCCAATCAATCCCGGCAACTCGGGCGGCCCGCTGGTCAACCTGAACGGCGAGGTCATCGCCATCAACAACGCAATCGAGGCCCGAGCCCAGGGCATTGGCTTCGCCATTCCCATCAACGTCGTCAAACAGGTCCTGCCCCAGTTGAAGGCCAAGGGAAAAGTCGCGAGGGGCTACATTGGAGTGGTGGTGGGCGAGCTTACGCCCCCCGTCGCCGAGAAACTTCGCGTGCCGCAAGACCTGCATTCCCCCTTCGTCACTCAGGTGTACCCCGAAGGGCCGGCTGCGCGCGCCGGAGTCAGAAACTACGACGTAATTCTCGACTTCGACGGCAAAGCACTGCACAACGGCAACGACCTGATTGCCAACGTCACGGCTGCGCACTCGGGCCACGCCGTGCCGATGCGAATACTGCGTGGAGGCACCGAAAAAATCGTGACCATAAACGTGGGCCGGCGCCCGGTTTCGGAAGAAACGCCAAAAGGCCACCGCCAGCCCAGCAGCGTGCACCGCCACCACGACGAGGGCGCGAAGGTCGATACGGGAATGACCTTGCAGACCATGACCCCTGAGTTGGCCGAAGAGCTGGGAATCGGAGAACCCATGGCGGGCGTAGTGGTCGATACCACGGATGCCGCCGGCCCTGCCGACAAGATCGGACTTTCGACGGGCGACATCATCATGGAGGTTGACCAAAAACCCGTCGCCGACGTGAAGTCATTCTACTCCATCGTGCGGGATAAAAAGCGGTACCTCCTGCGCGTACGCAAGCTCACTGGCGAAAGAGAGGATACGTTTGCCGTGGTCGTGCTTGACCTGAAATGAGCGCCCGATAAACTTCGAGGTAATCCGCGACCATTCTTTTGACGGCAAACCGCTGCTCGACCCATTGCCGGCACCAATGGCGGTCAAGGTTTGCAAGATCAGGGACCCGCTTCGCCGGTTCGCCAATGTCGGAATGAACATATCCTGTAATGCAATCGGCAGGAATTTCGGGAACCGCGCCCAGAGGACGGGCCAGAACCGGGTGGTGAATGTAAAAAGGCCCGGTACGCGATGTTTTGCGTAACCGGGCCCTCTTTGTTTTTGAACTAAAGAACTGACTTACGGCAATTCTTTAGTTCCATCGTCAACACTGCCGCCAAGCTGCAGAATCCGTTCGTTCAGGACTTGCAGTTCGGCCAGCTGTTCCGGTGTCGGCTCGCCATCGCTCGTGGCAGGAACGAAAACAAGATTGCCGTTCGGGTCTTGCAAGTCGAGCAAGGCCTTGAACGGGAATTGCCGGGCATCGGCCGACACGAAGCCGTCGAGCACCACTGCTTCTTCAAGCATCTGGTAATGCGTGACGACGATATCGTTTCTTCCCAGGACAACTGGAGTTGCAAGGCCATCCGAGAGCTTTTGCTCGAGTGTGTTGGCAAGGCCAATAATTCCGACTCGAAAGTTGGCCTGCTCGCGAATTGGCATTTCGCTGACCCCCATTGCCAGATCCCGCATCGCGACCGTTGGATAGAATACTCCGGGACGGCGGAATGGAATCTGCATTTCAGGATACGAACCCCAGCCCGAGCCATACCAGGTGCGGTAATAGTAATCGTCCCAGACATCGCCGTAGAGCCAGAAGATGACTG
>JACQAW010000354.1 GCA_016194725.1 Deltaproteobacteria bacterium | reverse complement strand
ATGGTTTTCATCGCAGAGGTATTGTGATTTGCCGGTCAAGCTACCGGTCTCGAGCACGGCGTGCCCCGGACAATTTCCACAGCTGCCCTGAATAGCGCAGCTCTTGCACGAGGTGCCGTCGTCATAGGTCATGCTCAAAAGGTGGTCGTAAAGCTGTGCGACGCCATGGGCGATATTGCCGGTTTTTAGATCGTAGGAAGCCTGGCGCACAAAGGTGCAGAAATTCAGCTCGCCGTAGGGGTTGACGTAAAAAGAATTCACGCCCGAGGCGCAGCGAAAAACCTTGGGGTTCAGCTCGTCTGAGACCAGGTTGGCTGTGCTGGATTCGCAGCCCATAGGCCCGTCGTTCAGGGCCTCGAGCTTTCGTACTTCAAGCGGATTCAAGCGATGCGCCAGGTGGTCCTTGCTGCCGTCGAGTCGCGGGTAAAGATCCCAGCTCGGATTGAAGTCAACGCCCAACTCGGTTTCGACAAAGTGCTTGAGCGCCGGAACTTCATGGGCATTGAGGTCGATGATCTTGCTTTTGATGCGAATCGGCAGACCAGCCGCGATCATTTTGCGTATGTTGGCTACCGCGCGTTCAAAGGTGTTTTTTTTGCCGGATGTCGCTTCATAGGTTGCCTTGGTTATGCCGTAAAGCGGCAGCTCGATCTTGAGAGGCGGATTCTTCTGCAAATGCCGGATCCACTCGTCGGTTGCGAGAAGGCCGCTGCAAAAGATCGTGCAGATCAGGCCCCGGGCAATGGCGTGGTTGTAGATCTGCATGAAGTCGGGACGGATAAAGGGATCGCCGCCCGAAAACGTCATCCACAGGCAACCGGCGTCGGCGGCCTGGTCGAGAATTCGAACGGCCTGTTCAGTCGTAACTTCGCGGCGAGTATGTTCGGGCGAGGTATAAACCGTGCAATAGCAAAACATGCATTCGAGCGGGCATTTGAACGTAAGCTCAAAGTGCCCGACCGCGGGAATGCGGCCATTATAGGCTTTGCCGTAGAGCCGCGCGGAAAAATCGCCGTATTCCTGCTCAGCGATTCCCATACGTTTCCATCGTTTTATGGGCAACATCGCAGTGGTACGCGGTGGGCATGACGCCGCCGTCACGCCCCTCGAGGTGGGCCAGCCCGACGCAGCTATTGCATTGAAAAAAAATATCGCAGGTCCCGCACTTCGAGGTGGCCGGGTACTTCACGCCGTTGACCAGGTCGCGCACCAGCTGCATGGCATGCGGCAGCCGGTGTTCCAGCAGCGAAACCTTGATCGGGCGCACCGTGTGACAGGGATGCAGGTCGCCCCAGGCCGAAATGTGAAACCGGGTTCTTGCGGCAGTGCAGCTGAAGGCGCTGCCAGGGGGTGGCGTCGCGCGTGTCGAGCCCGCGCATTCTTGCTGGATCTGCGTCTTCATCGCGCGGTCTTCTTCGTAGAGCGCGATAATCTCGCTGGGTTGAAGCCGCAACGTAGTGGGAAACATGTCGTGATCGCGTTTTGGCATCAGCGCGGTATCGAACTTGAACCCCTGGGGATTGAGCCCCAGGGCGAACTCCTTGATTTTCAAAACTTCGTGAATGTTCAGCGTCATGCCATTGGTTTTAAGCACCAGCCGGATGCCGGCCTCATGGATCGCCCGAATTCCGCTCATGCATGTCTCAAAGCTGCCTTTTACGGCAGTCACCTTCTCGAACGTCTCGGCAGTTATGCCGTTAAGCGTGATTTCGACTTTGAACGGCGGATGGGTTTTGAAAAGTTCGACGACAGCCGGCGAAATTCGCGTGCCATTGGTGAATATCTGGAGAACGAAACCCTTGCCGTGGGCATACTGATATATTTCGGCGAAATCGCGCCGAAGCAGGGGCTCGCCGCCGCTCAGGGTAAGCGTTAAGGCGCCGACTTCCAAGAGTTGGTCGATGACGTCCTTTATCTCTGCCGTAGTCAGCTCGCGTCGCGGATCAGGGGCCAGATAGCAATGAACACACTTGAGGTTGCAGTGATTGGTCAGCTCCCAATGAACCTCGTCAATTTCCGGGGCAAACATGAATCGCCTCGATCTCGAGCATTTGAGACAAAAGAGTTTCGATGTCCGTGCTGATCGTTTCCGGACTGGCATCCTCGAAGCTATCGAGCATCATTTTCTCGACCTCCGCCGCGCTCAAACCAGATTTTATTCCGGAATAAATCGCGAATCCCGTGGCGTTCAGAACGAAGAGGCAATCGCGATTCTTGAGCTGGGGCGACACCGGCACGAGTATGCTCTCATCGGCGATTTTTCTGAGGACGTAGTTGCTGGTCGTGGCATATTTCTGCGCGGACTTTCTATCCATGAAAGTTCTCCATCTGAAAATTTTAGGGCTTTTTAGGAGGGGTGTAAACGAAATGTTTGATGTCGCACCGGTGCGGTAAACCGGTCTTGAGCGCTTTGAGGTGCGTGCTGCGACAGAGCCATTCGACCGCGCTGTGCTCATCGCCGTTTTCAAGGTGGGCAAAGCCGGGGCAGCTCTTGCAAATTCCGGTCAGGTCGCAGGCTATACACGGCGAGTCAGCACGCATCTTGATCTTGCGAAAGTCGCCGAATTTGGCCCAGGTGGCATCAAACCCGTCGGCAACCGTACGGTCTGCATAGAGATTCTCGGAACGGTGGTGCGTGAGAACGCACATCTGCAGATCACCGCGAGAATTGACGTAGAACATATTGCTGCCGGCGCCACAGCTAAAAAGGGGCTCATCAGTTTTTGGAGCCATCGCGGCGGTTGCCCTTTCTCTGGCCATGCCTTTTATTTCAATCAGGAGATTTTTATCTTCCAACGCAAAGTCGACAAGCCGTTCTTCGCTAAGGCGACTGGCGCAGGGGGCCTTGCCTCCGGACTGCCCCTCGCCGATCGAGGCGTTGATTTCCCCGTCCAGCACAAGTCGTACGCCCCACTCACTTGCCAACGCCGTGATCTGCGGTATTTCACCAGCCAGCTCTTTTATGACTGGGGCTTTGAGTACCCAGGGAAGCCCCCGCTTGCGAACGTTCTCGATGCCGCGCATGAATCGATCGAAGGAGCCGGGAATCAATGTTACCCGCTCATAAGTTTCCCGTGTTGCGCCGTAAATCGATATCTCGAGGCATTGAGGCGGGTGCAATTCGAGAAAGCCTGCCATCTTGTCGTCAATCAATGTCGCATTGCTGAAGAGTACGAGCGCGAAACCTTTCTGCTTTGCATAGAGCCAGAGCTCTTTGAAATCCTTTCGCAGCAGGGCTTCGCCGCCCGTGAACGTCAGCCATAGGGTTCCGCGTTCGGCCAGCGCATCCATCAACGCCTTAAGCTGGTCGGTCGAAAGCTCTCTTGGGTCCTTTTTCCAGCGGGCGTCGCCAATGTAGCAGTGGGTACATTTCAGCGAGCAAAGCCTGGTCAGCTCGAGCATCCCATCGGTGGGCACCCGCCGCTCAGCGACCCCCGAGCCATCGGCATGGACCCGATTGCCCAGATCACCATATGAAATCTCTTTAAGCGTCTTTGACTCATCCATCATTGAGACCTCCAGTTTAATCCAGGATTCCCCAACGCACTCACGGAAATATTTGCCGCCTTACTGATCCGGTATGCTTCAGCGTATCATTATAAGACAGTGGAACAGCGTTTCTTCAAGGTCAGGTTAAGCAACGGCCGCGTCATCGGTCCCCTTGACCTTGATCGCATCAAGATTTTTATCTTCAAAGACAAAATCACCGGCCTGGAGATGGCGCGTCTTTACCCCACGGGGGATTGGAAGGACATCAACACATATCCGGAAATCGCCGATCTGCTGATGCAGAAGCTCGAAGGCAAGCTAGCGGTGGATCCAGCCACCTTGGCCGCGAACGGTGACGTGCGGGGCGAAAGCGACGGAAACACGCGGGCTTCGGAAGAAGGCATTCCCATTGAGCAGCTGCCAAACCCGCCGCAGCACATGGAGTCGATAACCGGCACGCCCGCGTTGCAAATGGCCGATGGAAGCATTGACGTAAATCATCCCACAGCCGGAGCGCCCGAACATCCACCGCCGGCCGCCGGCGCCGCGCCCACCTCTAGCGACGGCGAAGCCACGATGATGATTACGTCTGACAACGAGCGCACCATGATGGTGGCCAGTTCCAAGCCGGGGCCCGCACCCGCGGCCATGAGCGTGGTCGAAATGGATTCGGTAGCGCGTGAAGCGGAGGCGCCAATTGTGGCGAATCCAATGATAGCGTCCGAGCCTACGGCCATGCTGACCCGCCCGCCCGCCAGCAAAACTGAGGAAAAACCGACGCCGTTTGGTGGAAACAAGAAACGAATGGTGGTTGGTGGAATAATCATCGTGCTCGCGGCCCTTTATTTTTTGGACGATCCGCCAACGATGCCAGCCCTGACTTCAGTGACCAAAATCAAAGTGGAGCTGCCCGCCCAGCGTGCCAAGCAGGACCCTCAAAAGAGCGAGAAGATTTTCAAGAACGCGCTGCCCATCTATTACCGCGACACGGTCGAGGGCTACACGCAGGCGGCCGAGCTGTTCAAGGACGCGGCGTCCTGGGACTCAAACAACGTGCGTGCGCTGTGCCTGCTCGCAAGCTGCTACATGAATCTGTTCGACGTGGTCGACCGCACGGAAGTTTATTTCAACGTGATTACCAAGATTATCGAAATGGAACGTGCAAAGGGCGTCGATCTGGCCGAAACCGTCATCGCGGACGTCGAGCTGTATCATATTCTGGGCAACCCTGACGCTGCCTTCAACCGCATCGTGGAGTTCGCCAAGACCCATGAGTGGGGCATGGATATGATTTACTATCTTGCCCTCAGCTTCTACCTCAAAGGGCAGTATGCCGAGGCCTTGCAGCAGCTGAACAAGATCGATCAGAACAACTTCTTCAGCCCAAAAATCAGTTATCTATACGGAATGATCTTCGAAAAAAACGCGCAGCCCGACGATGCCATCAAGGCCTTTCTGTTTACGATCAACAAAAGTCCCAAGCACGTCAAGGCGCGTGTGAAGCTTGCCGAGCTTTATTTCAGCAAAGACAACCTACCCGAATCGGGCAAACATGCCGACTTCATCATCACCCACAAGGGTCTGGCTTCGCGCTCCGAGCTGGCGCATGCGCATTACTATCACGCGAAAATGGAAATGGTGGCCAACCGCATGGACTCGGCCCTGAAGTCGCTGGATGAGGCGCTCAAGCTCACGCCCGAAGACCAGGATATCCTGCTCGACTACTACACCCTGAAATCCAAGCATGGCGCAGCCGAAAAAGGCGCGTCGGGCATCGCGAAAATGTTCGCCTTCATGGCGCTTGGCGAAAAATCGCTGAAAGACGACCACGTCGATGAGGCATTGGGGCATTTTTTGAGCGCTCGCGAGGCCAACGACCACGACCCGGCTCCGCTGGCCCGCATTGCCGAGGTATTTACCCGCAAGGGTGATTTGCAGTCAGCGATCATCAACATACGCAAGGCTATCGAGTTGGCGCCAAAAACCGTGGGCCTTTACCCGAAATACATCCGCACGCTCATTCAAGGGTATGAGTTCGAAGAGGCCAAGACCGCAATCTTGAAATTCCAGGAGCAGGCTCCGGACAACGCGCTTCTGGACCGCCTGAACGGCGAGCTGTTCTACAAGCAGGAAAAGTATCAGGAGGCCAATCTTTACCTCAAGCGCGCCCTCAACGCGTCGAATTTCGACTCGTCGGTATATACCGCTTATGGCTCGCTGATGTTCAAGACGAACAACTTTCGCGACGCCGCGTTTTACATGGGCCTGGCGCTCAGGTTTGACCCCTTTAACGTGGCCTACGGCAATCTGACCAACAAGCGCAAAGAGGCGCTCGATGAGTTCACAAGCTACTCAAATCTGGCGCCACTCGA
The DNA here is from genome assembly GCA_016194725.1 of Deltaproteobacteria bacterium. GTDB lineage: Bacteria > Bdellovibrionota > UBA1018 > UBA1018 > UBA923 > JACQAX01. The sequence goes on along the minus strand of JACQAW010000354.1, from coordinate 790 downwards.
CCCCTCGGGCCATATCGAACGGAGCAAGATCTTTTTGACCCGCGACGAGAAAGGGCGCACCGACATTCTGAGCGCGAAGGTGGAGCTTCTGAAAGTCATCGAGCAGTATCCGCGTTACCCTGGCATCCATTTCATGTTGGGCGACCTGTTCAACCAAGCCGGCGACAACGATAAGGCCCTGATGCAGGGTCAGGAAGAGGTCAAAAACAATCCGTCTTTCATTCCCGCATATGTGCTGGTCACGACGATCATGAATAAAGTGAAGCAGCATCAGGACGCCCTGAATCTCTCGAACGTCGTATTGAAAACGGCTCCCAACTATGCGCCGATCCTGCTGCAGGCCGGAGTTGCAAATCGCGGGCTAAAAAACTATGCTGCGGCTCAGTCCATGTTGGAGCGCGCGGCCACCCTTGACGCGGGCAATCCGCTGATATGGAAGGAACTGGGGTTGTTATATTACGATATCAGTAATTTTCCGCACATGAAGGAAGCCTTCAAGAAATATCTCGATATGTTTCCGGACGCGCCGGACAAAGCCGAGGTGGAAGATTATCTTAAAAAGGTTGGCGGTTAAGTCATGTTGGATTCAAAGTATTTTGGTGAAAAGCTGGACGTTCTCATTGCCGCGCTCGAGAAGCGCAACGTGGACACGGCATTGGTCAACGAGATCAAAACCCGTTCCGACAAGCGAAAAAAGGCGATTGGCGAAGTCGAGCAGCTCAAGGCGCTGCGTAACCAGGCTTCGGCCGAGATAGCCGCGGCCAAAAAGGCCGGCCAGAACGTCGATGCC
>JACQAW010000353.1 GCA_016194725.1 Deltaproteobacteria bacterium | reverse complement strand
TTTGACGATCGATCGGAAGCGGGAATGGTCCCTCTTGATATTATAAATCATTGCCTCTTCTTCACGTCTCCGCGGGCGAAGATCGACGCGACGAAATTCAGCACGTCCGTCGAGCAGATCTCGCAGTAGCCGTAGTTCTTGATCAGGCGGGTCTTGACGACGTCGATCTTCTCCTGGGTGGAGCGATCCACGACGTTCGAGACGAGGGACGTGAGCTTGATCGAATCTTTCTGATCCTCGAACAGCTTGAGCTCCAGCGCCTTATGCAGGCGTTCGTTGGTCTTGTAGTCGAACTGCTTGCCCTCGATGGCGAGCGCCCCGATGTAGTTCATGATCTCGCGGCGAAAGTCGTCCTTGCGCGATTCCGGAATATCGATCTTCTCCTCGATCGAACGCATGAGCCGCTCATCGGGCTCCTCGTCCTGGCCGGTATATTTATTACGCACCTTTTCGCGCTGGGTGTAGGCCTTCACGTTGTCGATGTAATTGCCGCACAGCTTGGCGATCGCGTCTTCGTCGGCCGAAATGGCGCGCTGGACCTCGTTCTTGACGATGTCTTCGTATTCCTGCTTCACGGCCGACAGCAGCTCTTTGTACTCACGGCGCTTCTCATCGCTCGAAATCAGGGCATGGTGCTTCAACCCGCCATCGAGCTCGTTCAGGACCATGAAGGGGTTCACGCAGCCGATGTCGCCATTCTTGTCGTTGACCAGCGCATTGCTGATCTTGTCCTGAATGTAGCGAGGGCTGATGCCTTCCAGCCCTTCGCGCACGGCTTCCTTGCGCAGCTCTTTCACGTTGTCTTCGGTATAGCCCGCCAGCGTTTTTCCGTCATAGAGCTTGAGCTTCTGCAAGAGGGTCAGGTTGGCCTTCTTGGGCTGCTCGAGCCGGGTCATGATGGCCCACATGCCAGCCATTTCGATGGTGTGGGGCGCGATGTGCTTGCCGCGAATCTTGTTGGCGTTGAAGTCTTTCTCGTAGATACGAGTCTCGTCTTTGAGCTTCGTGATATAAGGAATGTCGATCTTCACCGTACGATCGCGAAGGGCTTCCATGAACTCGTTGTTCTGCAGCTTCTTGAACTCAGGTTCATTGGTGTGGCCCAGAATGACTTCGTCGATGTCGGTCTGCGGGAATTTCTTGGGCTTGATCTTGTGCTCTTGCGAGGCACCGAGCAGGTCGTAGAGAAACGCCACGTCGAGTTTGAGCACTTCGATGAACTCGACGATGCCGCGGTTGGCGACGTTGAACTCGCCGTCGAAGTTGAACGCGCGCGGGTCGCTGTCGGACCCATATTCCGCGATCTTGCGATAGTTCACGTCACCCGTGAGCTCGGTGGAGTCCTGGTTCTTTTCGTCTTTGGGCTGAAACGTGCCCACGCCGATGCGGTCGCGCTCGGACAGGATCAGCCGCGAGACGCGCACGTGCTGAATGACCTTGTTCCAGTCGCCGCCGTAGAACTTCATCAGCTCGCGGTAAATGAGCCGGCTGGGCGGGCAAAGGTCGCCCTGGATTCTCATCGGATAAGCCGACTTGTGGCCGCGGCACAGGTCTTCGATCACTGTCTCGCGCGCTTCATCGGGCAAAAGCTTCAGGGGCTCGTCGTGCATCGGATCGGGAAACTCGTTGCAGGCGCCCAGGATGTGCTGAATCTTCTTATCGGGGTCGACCCATTTGAAAGTATAAAGTTTGCCGTCGTCAATGCGCGAATAGCGCTCGATGCCCTTCTTGAGCAAGCGGGCAATAGTCGACTTGGACGAGCCCACCGGGCCGTGCAGCAGTAGCACGCGTTTTTCGGTGCCGTAGTTGAAAGCGGCGCTCTTGAAAAAATGCACCAGCTTCATGAGGGGAACGTCGAGGCCGAAGATGGCGTCTTTGCCGTTGTCGATGGGATCCGAGAAAAACTTGTAACGAACGATGTTCTTCTTGAAGTCGGTGTAGTTGTCGCTGCCGTAGGAAAGAATCATGTCGTACATGCGCTGGAAAGCGTTACGGGTGACACCGGGATTGTGTTTCACGATGTCGATATATTCCTGGAAGCTGCCTTCCCAGATGAACTCTTTGTAATTCTCCGGCTCGATCAGCTTTCCGACCATGCCGCTGATGTCCAACTTGCCCGTGCTCCCACTTCCCTTTGATGTCGACATGTTTCTCCTCCAAGAGTTAGCCCATTGTACCTTTACAAACTCGCCAATGTAAAGTTAGCCTCACATCTAACTTATGGAAATATTAGAATTCTGCGTCACGAAATTGAAGTCCCTCGAAGTCGACAAATTCGAACTGGCATTCGAGAAGTCGTCGAGCTTAGGTATCGAGATTAACGATGGAAAGCTGGACCATCTTTCACGCTCGACCGATCAGGGAATAGCGATACGAACGTTAAAGAATCACAGGATGGGTTTCGCCTATACCTTCGATTTGTCTCGCAACGCGGTAGAACTTGCCATGCGTACGGCTCTGGAAATCGCCGAGCTCATGCCGGCAGATCCGCTAAACGATCTGATTCCTTTTACCGGACTAAGTTACCCCAAAGTTGAGAATTATGATCGCCAGGGCCTCGAGGTTTCTCTGGAGCAGAAGATCGAAATCGCCCGCGGCGTTGAAGCCGACGCCAAACGTCAGGATCCACGCATCAAACGCGTGCGTAAATCGAGCTTTAATGAGGCGCGGGGCGAATCCATCCTGCTTGACAGTACGGGCAAGCAGCTTCGCCACGAGATGACCGTGTTCGGCGCAAGCCTGACATGCGTTGCTGAAGAGGATGACGACGCCGAAATGGGCAGCGACGGGCGCTATTCCACCAAACTTGCCAACATCATGGGCAGTGGTGCGGGCGAGGTCGCGATAACCGCTGCGCGCAATGCGCTTGAAGGCCTGCACGCCGGCCAGGCGCCCACGATGACCTGCCCGGTGGTGCTGAAGAACTCGGTCGTGGCCGACCTGCTCGGTTTTCTATCCGGTTCTTTTTCGGCCGAAAGTATCGACAAGAATTTTTCGCTGCTCGTAGGCAAAAAAGGCGAGAAGCTGTTTTCACCGAAGCTGACTATCGTCGACGACGGATTGCTTACCGACGGCACCTCGACCCAGCCCTTCGATGGCGAAGGACAGCCGGCCCGCCTGACCACCTTGGTCGACGGCGGCGTGATCGCCAACTTCATTTATGACCTGTATTACGCGCGCAAACACAAGACAGCCACCACGGGCAACAGCTCGCGCGGCGGCGTGAAAAGCCCGCCTGGCGTGGGCACAACCAATGTGTATCTTAAACCCGGCTCACGCAGCTTTGACATGCTGGTAGCCGATGCCGGCAAGGGCGTCTACATTACTGACCTGCTCGGGCTGCACACGGCAAATCCGGTCACCGGTGAGTTTTCCGTGGGTGCGAGCGGCGTGCTGATCGAGGGTGGGCGCCTGACCACCCCGGTTAAAGGCTTTGCGATCGCGGGCAACCTGGTCGATCTTCTGCACGACGTGGCCGACGTGGGCTCGGATATGCGATTCTGGGGAAGCGTCGGGGCCCCGAGTCTGCTGGTTTCAAAACTTGCAATCAGCGGTGCTTGACCCCACAATTGGGGGATATGCCCGGATTGCGACTCAAAGCAGCAGGCTTTTCTCATGTGGGAATGAAGCGAAAGCAGAACCAGGATAACTTCATTCTGGTTCCCGAGATGCGCTTGTTCGTCGTGGCTGATGGAATGGGCGGCCATAAAGGCGGCGAAACAGCCAGCTATCTGGCCGTGCACACGATTGGCGAATTTTTCAAAACGGGCGAAGGCAGCCAAAACACGGGCGACCCCGCTGTGCGCATCCAAAGAGCCGTGCTGGCCGCCAACCAGGCCATTCAGGCGCGCGGCACCATCGACGCGACCCTGCAAGGCATGGGCACCACCTGCGTGGCCATGTATTTCAGCGGTGAAAAACTTTACGTGGGCCACGTGGGCGACAGCCGCTGCTACATGCTGCACCCCAATCGGATCTGGCAGGTCACGCGCGACCACTCATTAGTTCAGGAGAAGCTGCGGGCCGGGCTCATCTCGCGCGCGCAGCTCAAAACCGATCGCATGAAAAACGTCATCACGCGCTCTGTTGGCTTTGAGTCAGACGTCGACGTGGACGTCTACCAGCTCGAGCCCCACCCCGGCGACGTATTTGTCGTGTGCAGCGACGGCCTGTCGGGCATGGTCGAAGATACGGATATCCGCGACATCGTCGACGAGTATGTCTTCAGGCAGGACTCGCTCGAGGGCGCCGTCAAAAAACTCATCGAATCGGCAAATGCTCACGGCGGCGACGACAACGTAACGGCCGTCGTCGTTCGCGTGGTGTAGCAGCGACATGGCGTCCAACAAGTTTTTCACCGTCATGGTCGTGCCCGAGAAAAGCCAGCAAGTGCGCAAGGTCGTCATTCCGAGCGCCATTTTCAAAGGCGGCATCCTGTCGCTGGCTTTTCTGGCGGTGCTGGCCACCATTATGGTGCTAGACTACGCCAACGTCATGAACCAGATCAACGAGAACAAAAAGCTCAAGATCGAAAACCGCGAGCTGCGCCAGAGCGTGCAGGTTTTCAAGACCAAGATGGTGACGATGGAAAACACGCTGGACCGGGTGAAAACGTTCGTCACCAAACTACGCATTATCACCAACATCGAAGACACTGGAAGCCTGCCCGCAGCAGCAGTGCCGGCGCAGCATCTGCCGAACATCATGGCGCCCGCTCCCACCCAGCCCACGCCCGTCGTGGCACCGCCGTCCAATGCGGTTCCCGACAAGCCGGAAAAAGGAGACAAAGGCGGCTCCTCGTCCTCGATCGACGAGACGATGAACCGCACCACCCTGCCCGCCACGAAAAAGTTTCCGGTCACGCCCGCGGCCGACGAGGCCGACACCGACGTCGCGGCAGCGGCCCCTGGCGACGCCAGCGAAGATTCTCCAGCCGCAAGCCCCCCGGTGCCGCGCACGACCAGCGAAATTTATGAAGCAGCGCGCTCCAAGCGCCTGACCCTGCTTGCCGCGCTGATGAACGAAACCGGTGAGGCCTTTACGCTCACCGACGCCGACAGCAGCATTTTCGTCAAAACCGAGTTTGAAAAGCTCGACTCGGCCTACGATGAAGTCGACAAGTTCGCTTTGGCCACCGAGCAGGAAACTCAAGATATTCTGGAAAGATTGGGCGAAAAGCGTGCGCTCCTGGCCAGCACGCCCACCCGTATTCCGACGCTGGGTTACATTACCAGCGATTATGGCGTGCGCATTTCTCCCTATGACAGCCGCCGCAAGATGCACGAAGGCATCGACATCGCCAACCGCTACGGCGCCGACGTGGTGGCCCCCGCCGATGGAACGGTCGTCTTCGGCGGCGTGAAGCCAGGCTATGGCAAAATAGTCATCATCGACCATGGCAATGGCATCGAAACGCGCTTTGCCCACAACTCCAAGCTGTACGTGAATGCCGGCGAAAAAGTGCGCCGTGGCCAACGCATCGCCGCGGTAGGCAACACGGGGCATTCGACCGGCCCGCATTGCCATTACGAGGTCCACGCCAACGGGCTTCCGGTCGACCCCTGCTGGTACATATTGGACCAGCCGGCTCTCTGCCGATCGCGCTGAAAGCTTCGAGATTTCGGCAGATTTCGTTGCCCGGCCCGAGTCGCTATGCTACCTTTTCCAGTACTAACTATGCTAACTTCCTTCGCAAAAAAGATCTTTGGGACTCAAAACGAACGCGAGCTCAAGACGGTTTATCCCCTCGTCGATCGCATCAACCAGCTCGAAGCGCAGATCAAGCCGCTGACCAATGACCAGTTGAAGGCCAAGACGGCTGAGTACAAGGAGCGGGTATCCCGCGGCGAGTCGCTCGATGCGCTTTTGCCCGAAGCTTTCGCGGTCGTGCGCGAAGCGGGCTGGCGCGTGCTGGGACAGCGTCACTATGACGTTCAGATGATCGGCGGCACGGTACTGCATCGCGGGCGCATCGCTGAAATGCGTACCGGTGAAGGTAAGACGCTGGTTGCCACCCTGCCCTGCTACCTCAATGCCCTGGCGGGCAAAGGCGTGCATGTCGTGACCGTCAACGACTACCTGGCTCGACGCGACGCCGAGTGGATGGGCCGCCTGCACAACTTTCTGGGCCTGAACGTGGGCATCGTCGTTCATGGCATCAACGACCGTCAGCGCAAAGACAACTACAACTGCGACATCACCTACGGCACGAATTCCGAGTTCGGCTTCGATTACCTGCGCGACAACATGAAATTCTCGCTCGAAGATTACGTGCAGCGCGAGCTCAACTACGCCATCGTCGACGAAGTCGACTCCATTTTCATCGACGAAGCGCGCACGCCGCTGATCATCAGCGGCCCGACCGACGAAACCACCGATAAGTATTACATCATCGACCGCATTATCCCGAAGCTCACCAAAGAAGACTACACGGTCGAAGAGAAGACCAAGACGGTGGCGCTGACCGACGAAGGCGTCGAAAAAGTGCAGAAGTACCTGGGCGTGGCCAACCTGTACGAGCCCCACAACATCGAGCTGGTCCACCATGTGGCCCAGGGCTTGAAAGCCCACATCATCTTCAAGCGTGATGTCGACTACGTCGTCAAAGACGGCGAAGTCATGATCGTTGACGAGTTCACCGGTCGTCTGATGCCGGGCCGCCGCTGGAGCGACGGGCTGCACCAGGCCGTCGAAGCCAAAGAAGGCGTGAAGATCGAAAACGAGAATCAGACGCTGGCCACGATCACCTACCAGAACTATTTCCGCATGTATAAGAAGCTTTCGGGCATGACCGGTACCGCCGACACCGAAGCCGCCGAGTTTCGCAAGATCTACAACCTCGACGTCGTCATCGTGCCCACCAACCGGCCCATGGTCAGAAAAGACCAGGCCGACCTGATTTTCAAATCGATGCCCAGCAAATACAAGGCGATCGCCAAGAACATCGCAGAGCTGCACAAGAAGGGCCAGCCCGTGCTGGTCGGCACAATCTCGGTCGAAAAATCAGAGCTCCTCTCGTCGCTGCTCAAGCGCGAAGGCGTGCCACACAACGTGCTGAACGCCAAGCACCACCAGCGCGAAGCCGAAATCGTGGCCCAAGCGGGTCGCAAGGGCTCGGTTACGATCGCCACCAACATGGCCGGCCGCGGAACCGATATTTTGCTGGGCGGAAACCCGGAATTTTTGGCCAAACAAAAAGTGACGCCCGAAACGCCGCCGGAAGAAGTTTTGCGCCTGGCCGAGCAGTTCAAAAAAGATTGCGCGGCCGAACGCGAAGTCGTGATGGGCAACGGCGGGCTGTTTATCTTAGGCACCGAGCGCCACGAAAGCCGTCGTATCGACAACCAGCTGCGCGGCCGTGCAGGCCGTCAGGGCGATCCCGGCGAGTCGCGCTTTTTTCTCTCGTTCGAGGATGATCTTTTGAGAATCTTCGCGGCCAACGCGCTTATCGCGCCCGACAAGATGATGGAAGAAGACGTTCCCATCGAGCACCGCTGGACCACCCGCGCGGTCGAAACGGCCCAGAAAAAAGTCGAAGCCCACAACTTCGATATCCGCAAACACCTGCTCGAGTACGACGACGTGATGAATCAGCAGCGCAAGGTCGTCTACGGCATGCGCAAGGAAGTGCTGGGCGGCCAGGATCTAAAAGGCCGGGCTCTGGGCATGTTCGACCAGATCGCCGAAAACATCGCAGCCGAGTTTTTTCCGTCCAAGAAATCAAGCCGTGGCGCAGACCACTGGGACCTCGAAGGGCTCAGTCAGGCCGCCACGAATACATTCAGTACTCCGGTCACTATACGTGCTGATGACCTGCCCAAGCTCAACTCTGCCGAAGATCTGGCCAAGGCAATTCTGGTGCAGGTCGAGACCGCCTACGCCGCCAAGGAAGCCTCGCTGGGCGAGCACATCATGCGCGACCTCGAGAAGATGATCATCCTGTCGACGATCGATCAGCTGTGGAAAGACCATCTGCTGGCCATGGACCACCTGCGCGAAGGCATCAACCTGCGCGGCTACGGGCAAAAAGATCCGCTGATGGAGTACAAGAAGGAAGGCTACAAGCTTTTCGAAATCATGTACGGCCAGATCAGCTACGAAGTGGCACGCAAGCTGTTTGAAGTTCAGGTGCAGCGCGAAGAGCAGATCGAAGAGCTGGCACCCAAGCCGCCTGCGCAGATGACTTTTAGCGGTGGTGGCGAAGCGCCCGCGCCGATACAAGCCAATGTTGAGCGCGGGGAAGATGGCGACAAGGTTGGCCGCAATGATCCTTGTCCTTGCGGCTCCGGCAAAAAGTATAAAAAGTGCCACGGCACCTGATCGCATTGCTTCAAATAGGAATCATTGCTAGTTTCGCGGAATGATCGGTCGCCGGACATGCGCCGCAATTCCTATCGCGGCCGCATTTCTTCAACTGTCCTGCTCCTTGCAGCCTAAGGGTACCGATCCCGCTCTTTCCATTCGCCTTTCGCCCCAGGGTCAGGCCACCACTTTTGAGCTGCCCTTTTCGCTGCTGTCCACCCCACAAGCGCTTTCCGACCTGGGCTGTTTTTTTGTCAACGCGCGCAGTGACCTCATTCCCAGCCAGAAGATCTGCACGACGGTGGATAGCGGCGTGGTGAGCCTGCCGGTAAACGGTATTGGAACGCCAATTCCCATCCTGGTGCCTTTGGGCAAATCTTTGACCTTCGAAGCCTACGGACTGCCCGGCGCGTGCTCTGATTCGTCTGATCCTTTGAAATCGGCCGCCGGCAACGGTGGCGTCGCTTTTTTTCTGGGCACCGCAGTTACCGGCGATGTCACGCCAACCACGGTTGTCGTGCCGGCGGCCTTCAACGCCAACGCAGCGGTAAGCTGCGGTGGGCCCGTGGTACCGGCGCCTTTGGAGTTTGGCACCGGCGTGGATGGAAACTTC
>JACQAW010000352.1 GCA_016194725.1 Deltaproteobacteria bacterium | reverse complement strand
GTCAGCGCAGCTTCTTTTGCGAAGACGTCCACTCCGTAACCATGGCTTCGAGCGTATCGAGGGGCACAGCGCCGCTGCCTAGCAGCACGTCGTGAAAACGCCGGATGTCGAACTTGTCGCCCAGCTGTTTCTTCGCGTTTTCGCGCAGCTCGGTGATCTTGAGCTGTCCGATTTTATAGGCAAGGGCCTGGCCGGACCAGACGATGTAACGGTCCACCTCGACCGTGATGTCGTGCTCTGACTTACCCGTGTATTCCTTGAAAAAATCCAGCGCCTGCTCGCGCGTCCAGCCCAGGGAATGCATGCCGGTGTCGACGACCAGGCGAATCGCGCGCCACATTTCGTAGGTCAGCTGGCCGAACTTCGAGTACGGGTCTTCGTACAGGCCTATCGCGCCACCCAGACTTTCGGCGTAAATGCCCCAGCCTTCGACAAAGGCGGTGTAAAAACCGAAGCGGCGAAACTCGGGAACGTTTTCGAGCTCCTGAGCCAGCGCGATTTGCAAATGATGGACGGGCACGGCCTCGTGCAGCGTGAGAGATTCCATTTCCCACTTGGGGCGCGACTTCAGATTGTAGGTGTTCGCGAAAAAATTTCCGGCGCGGCCTGAATCGGGCGATCCGGGCTCGTAGTAGGCCGTGGTTTGCGATTTTTCAGCGTACGAAGGCACCGGCAGCACGCCATAGGTCAGGCGTGGCAGCTTGCCGAAAAGATGAATGAGCTGCGGGTCGATGCGCTTGGCGATGTCGCGGTACCCGGTCAATAGATCCGCAGCATCGGTGTAAAAGAATTTGGAGTCGGTTCGAAGGTATTCCTTGAACTCTGCAAAGCTGCCTTTAAAGCCGGTGGACTTCATTACGGCATCCATTTCGCCGCGAATTCTTTTAACCTCGGACAGGCCGATTTCGTGAATTTCCTTTGGACTCAGGCGCGTGGTGGTAGACGTGCGTACCCGGTAAGCATACCAGTCGGCGCCGTTGGGCAGGGCAGTCCAGGCTATCGACTCACGGCAGTTCGGCAGATAGGTGTCTTTCACGAAATCGCGAAAGCGCTGAAACGCGGGCAGCAGCGAATGTTTAAGAAGCTCCGCCGCGCGGATGTGCACGGCCTCGTCCTTTACTTTGCGCAACGAGGCCAGCAGCGGGTTTTTGTCGGGGTCTTCCTCGAGCACGTTCTTGATCTGGTCGGGCACATCGCGCATCGTAATTTTCGGCGGAGTGACCCCCTGTTTCAGCCCTTCCTGCATCAGTGCCATGGTTTGATCAATCAAAGCAGGTATTTTTTCAAGACGTGAGAAAATATCGGCCAGCTCTTTGGCGGAATCGTGGGGCATGATGGCCAAAATCTGGGCCACGCTTTGCTGTGGACCGCCCAGCTGTGACACGGGAAGCAGCTCTTCACGAAACCGCGTGCCCTCGAGCATCTCTTCGGTATTGCGGCGAAACAGATCATAGCTCAACTTGTCGGCAGCCGTAAGTTTTGCGCGATGAATTTTACGCAGAGCCTTCAAAGGGGCTTCGATTTCGCGGTGCCGGCGCTCGATGGCAGCCATGGACTCGTCGGACCAGCGGTCGTTGACGCCGGCAAAGCCATTGAAGGTGGCGTCTTCGGGGCTTTCGGTCATCTGCCATTTCCATGTCAGATCGAAAAGCTTGTGCATGCGCTTTGCGTCACCGCCGCCGCTCGAGGCAATTCGCGCGCAGCCGTCTTCGAAGGGAGTCGCCAATGCATTCAGACTCGCCAATAAGCCGCTGAGGAGGACCAGATTTTTTAACATTTCCAAAGAGTAACATTTCGAGCGTAATTCGGCTATTCTCTTTGAGATGGTAAAGGCACGGTTGCTGGCTGCTCTGGTTTTTGTTGCTGGATCGCCTGCATTCGCGGACACGCCCACCCGCGAGAAGCTCGAGCTCGTGGAAAGAATCTCAAAGGCTGATGGTACCGAGCAACAGCTGGCTGCGCTTGGCGAGGGAATTATACAGGGCATTAAACCCCACGCCGCCAAGCTTTCAAATGCGGCCTCGGCAGCGCTGTACTCGTCCATGGCCGAGCAGTTCGACGGGAGTCAACTTTTTGAGGAATACGAAGTGTCTCTGATGGGCCACATTCAGCAGCCGGAAGTCGTGGCGGTATTGCCCTGGTATGACAGCGCCACAGGAAAAAAAATATGCGAGCTGCGCCGGCAAGCCAATTCAGGCGAGGCTGCGACGGGTCTCAAAGCTTACGCGGCAGGTCTACAGGCGAAACCGGCAACCCCCGCGCGCGCCAAGCTGATTCATGAGCTTGATTCCGTAACCAAGGCCAGCGAGCTGCTGGTGGACATAACGGTTAATGCAACGGCCGGTATTCTCGCGGGCATTGCAACCGCGCAGGAAAAAACAACACGCGCCAAGGTAACCCAGATGCGCAAAGAGCTGGCCGAGCTGCGAAAAAAAATAGGGCCAAAAATCCAGAAGAGCATTTTCCTGACGTTTCTGTATACCTATCGCAACGCCAGCGACGGCGAGCTTTCGGAATACGTCGCTTTTTTGCGGTCAAAGGCAGGGGCGGCCTTGAGCGATGCCACTTATCTGGCTTTGAACGACACCCTGAAAAAAGCGGCGCAAAACGTGGGTCTGGCAGTTGGCGAAGTCGGCAAGGTGAAAGCCGAGCACTGAAATTCAGGCGTCGCTGGGCATGGTCCAGCGCTTGAATCGCAAAAGCATCAGTAGACCTGGAATACCGATCAAGGTGCAGATCACGAAATAGGTGGGCCAGGAGACATTGTCCGCAAGCCAGCCCGAAGGAGCGCTTGCCACATAGCGTGACAGTGCCATGAAACTCGTAATCAGCGAATACTGAGTGGCCGTGAAGCGCTTGTCGACGATGTTCATCATAAAGGCGCTCATTGCGGCGAGGCCCATGCCGCTGAAAAAATTCTCGGTGGCTATGGCGGCCACCATCAGCGGATAGTTGTGGCCGGCTTGGGCAAGCAGCATATAGGTCAGCCCGGCGACGGCCTGAGTGATGCCGAAGATCCAGAGCGACCTGCGCAGCCCCAGCTTGATCATCGAAATACCCGCAACCATGGTCCCGCCCATGAGCGCGAACGTTCCAAAACCTTTAACTACCGCGCCGATATCGGTTTTCGTAAAACCGATTTTCATCATGAACGGAGTTGTCATGGCTATCGTCAAATTCGTGTCGAGCTTGTAAATGACCAGGAAAATCAGAATCTCAACCGACCCCGGGCGCTTGAAATATTCCAGCAAGGGCTGAATGACGGCGTCACTCAGGTTGGCCGGCGGCTTGCCTTCGACCGCCGGCTCCGGCGAAAGAAAGGTGGTGATGATGCCAATGAATAGCGTGCTGGCCATGACCAGATAAGTCACGCGCCAGGCCATGGCATATCCGCCCAGGCGCGGCGTAAGATAATCCGCAAGCAAAAGCGAGCCGGCGCCTGAGACGAACATCGCAGCCCGATAGCCCAGGACGTAAAGGCTCGAGCCCAGTCCGTATTCCTCTGGTCTCAGAATTTCAATTCGGTAGGCGTCATTGACGATGTCCTGGCTTGAGCTGGTGAAAGCTACAATCAGAGCAAGAACCGCCACGATGCCGGGATGTTGGCCGGGGCTGGAAAAAGCCATGGCGCTGATCGATACGATAAGCGCGGCTTGAGTGACGAGCAGCCAGCCGCGGCGGCGCCCCATGAAAGGCGGCACATAACGGTCCATGAGCGGTGCCCACAGGAATTTCAAGGTGTAGGGCAGGCCGACCAGGGAAAACAAGCCGATCGTCGTAAGACTGATTTTCTCATCGACCATCCAGGCCTGAAGCGTGGCCGCCGTAAGGGCAAGCGGGATTCCGGAAATGAATCCCAGGATTAGCGAAACCGCCATGCGCCAGGTGGTGAAGACTAGCAGGATGGAAGGCTTCTTTGCGGGGGCCTGGCCTGCAGCCGTGGTCATTCGAACTCGTAGCGCCGAAGCGAATCGATGGCGCACCGAAAGCCCAGCCGCACAATCTCGCTCATGCGCCGGCCCGACAGATTGAAGTGGTCGCCGAAGAACATCGGATGGTCGGTCGATTTGGGGTGGATATAGATGTAGTCCACGCCCCGCTTGTGCCCCAGCTTGC
>JACQAW010000392.1 GCA_016194725.1 Deltaproteobacteria bacterium | reverse complement strand
GTTTCGCGAACTCTTCGGCAGTATGAATTTGCAGGGTGGCCGCACTTTCGGCTGGCTTTGCCTGCGCAACGGCAGCAGCTGAGCTACCGCTTGCAGCAGATGCGCCAGCGGCTGCCGGTGCAGCGGCAGGAACATCTGCAGCGGTTTGACTCTCGTCAATTGAACTGTTTAAGGTAGCGACTTCTTTGGCCGATGGCGCCAGCCCATATTTCAGGCCCAAGGCAATGCCCACGGCCAGCAGCGCGGTTATCAATACCGCACGGCCGCGGCTTTTCACCGTCGACCCTCGGGGGCGTCATCCCCGTTCACAGCCTTGGAGCCGTTCATGCCAACACCGGCCAAAATTTCGTCGAGCTGCTTCTGCACCGCAGGCACGTCTTTGCACATTTCAAAATTCATGTTTGGCGACGAAGCAAACATCTTGCACACCTCGAGCTGGGTCTTCAGCGGCAAGGCCTTGCGCTCAATTTCTGCAGCCGTCGGCTTTTCTTCCAGGATCACCCGGTTGAAATAATCCAGGTACACCAGCTTAAGCCCCTCGCGCTCGGCTACCGTGCAGGTCGTGCACGAATCGGCCAGCGCCTTGGTGGTCAGCGCGCCAATCGTGTAAGGACCGTTCAAGCTGCGGTCGCAGGCGCCAAAACCTTCATACTCATGGCCCGCGGGGCAGATGGCATGAAAAAAGCCCAGCGTCTTGCCATTGCCGTCGCTGTGACGAGCTTCATGAAAAAGCACGCCCAGGCGGAATATGGCCGCAGCCGGACTGTTAATCTTGATGCCGGCCATGTTCTTGGGCATGCCAAACAGGCCTTCGCCCACTTGCAGCAGGCCCACTCGCGGCGACGTTACCGGAACCTTGCCGACTCCGGGAATCTTTGCACCCAGCAACGCGCCAGCCGACTTGCCGGCGAAATAGAAAGCACCGCCGATATTGGTCATGATCGTCTTCACGACGCTGCCGCTTTGATTCGTGCCCTTGCCGGGAATCTTCGTGGGAACTGCCACGGTCGGTCTTTCATCGGCGTGCTCAAACGAGTAGCCCATCTTCTTGACGTAGAGTGATGACTTGATCTCGAAAATTTGGCTTACGATGTACTGCACCCGGTCCGTCATCCAGCTCTCGAGCGTGCTGCCTGACAACGTATTGAGCCTCATCATTTCCTGAATCTGAAAGTCGCCTTGGGTAATCGGCGTCGATTTCAAATATTGAATGTCACTTTCAAGAATTTTGTACTGATTCTCGGGCACGTCTTTGGCGACGATAAGTTTTCCGCCATCGATTGTTCGCTTCTTTGAGAAGGCAAACGAGGGTGCCGAGAGGGCCATGAGCAAAGCGGGAACGACAAGCAGACCTGATTTATTGAGCAACATGCGCACCTTATAGCCCAGTTGACTAAATTAGTCAACAATGCAAAACCGACGACTTCTTCCCCAATTTGCCCGCAATATGCAGCATTTACCCTAATGAGAGCGGTCGACTTCTTCAGACAATTGCTGGTTTGCCGCTTGCATCTGCCGCTGGCGGAGAAAATCAAATGCTCAGAGCTCAAACCTTGAAAGTCCTGTTTGCAGTCGTGGCCCTAGGCAGTCCCGCGGCTGCACAGACGCCCCGGGCGGGTGGTCCTGTTCCAGGTCTAAGCTCCGACGAGCAGGACTTCTTCCAGGAAGGCATGCGACGGTTTGTGGAGTTTGATTCCGTGCTAGGCACCGAGCCCGGCGCGACGGGCGCTGGCCTTGGCCCCCGCTTCAACCTGAATAGCTGCGTGGCCTGCCACGCACAACCCACAGTGGGAGGAAGCGGCCCGGCCGTCAATCCCGCAATCGCCATGGCAACGGCTTACGGCGCCACGAACACGGTGCCCTACTTTTTGAAGTCAAACGGGCCGATTCGCGAAGCGCGATTCAAATACAAGCCCGACGGCAGTCGCGATGGGGGCGTGCATAACTTTTTTGTCATCACCGGGCGTGCCGACGCGCAGAGCTGCAACATTGCCCAGCCCGACTTCGCCGCGGAGGGGACGAAGGGAAACTTGAGTTTTAGAATCCCGACGCCGGTGTTTGGCGGCGGTCTTATCGACGCCATCGAAGACAGCACGATCCTGGCAAACAAGAACGCACGGCTTGCCGAAAAACAGGCGCTCGGAATCGGCGGACATGAAAACCGCAGTGGCAACGACGGCACTATCACCAGATTCGGCTGGAAGGCGCAAAACAAATCTCTTCTTTTATTCGCAGGCGAAGCCTACAACGTCGAACAGGGCGTGACCAACGAGCTGTTTCCGGCCGAACGCGACGAAACTCCCGGCTGCGTGATCAACGGCACGCCGGAAGATCATACCAATACCGGCGCAAGTACTCCAACGGCCGCAATCAGCAGCCTCGAGGGTTTTGCCCAATTCATGAGCAAGCTGGCGCCACCAGAGCCCGCGGCACCAACCGCTTCCTCCCAGCGCGGAAGCGCTCTGTTTGCCAGGGTCGGTTGCGCGCTCTGCCATACGTCCTCACTTACCACGGGTCCGGCTTCGACAGCCGCGTTAAGCCAAAAGCCCGCGAACCTTTTCTCCGATCTGATCGTGCACCACATGGGCCCTGGCCTGGCTGACGACATCATTCAGGGAGTGGCCGGTCCCGATGAGTTTCGCACGGCTCCTTTGTGGGGCGTGGGACAGCGGCTCTTTTTTCTGCACGACGGGCGCACGAATGATTTGCTCACCGCAATCGAGCAGCACGCCAGCGGCGGCCGCAGCGGCGACACTCCGGAACTGTCCGACGCCGCAAATGCCAGTTATGCGTCCGAAGCCAATGCTGTCATCGCGAACTTCAATCAGCTCGCTGCCAGCGAGAAAAACGACTTGCTGAACTTCCTGAAATCGCTCTGACCGCAGCTCTTAATTTTCGATGACCTGAAAGTCTTCAGTCATTTTCGAATGCAGGTCGCCGCGATGGCCCTTCTTGATCGTCAGGGTCTCGGGGTTGCCATCGCTCACGAAGCGCTGCTCGGGGTGCTTGTCATAGTAATGCAGGAAGTAATCGAAAACGGGCTGGCCGGGGTCGGCGTTGCCCCAAACCTGGATGCGCGGAATGTGCATGGCATCGAACTTCGGCGAAAACGGCGAAGGTGCCGGGCCGGAACCTACCTCCAGGAGCGCCTCATGATGATAGCGCACGCCCTGCGACTCGCCGTCGCTGGCCCAGGAGTCCATGCGGTGGCCGTTTTGCATCGGATAGATTCCAAAAGGCAGCGCCATGCTGCGCACCTGGTAGCCGGGCACGTTCTGATCAATCCACGCCTGGCACATCGCGATTTCGTTTTCGACTTTCTCGTAGGAAAGTTTGCGCAGCTGTGGGTGAGTGACAGTGTGATTGCCCAGCTCAAAGCCCTGAGCGACCATTTCGTTCAGCACCTTGCTCCAGGCCTTATCGCGTTTGCCGTTCGGGTTCAGATAGAATGTGCCGGCCCGGCCAAAGTCGGGATGGTCATCGGAAAATTTCTTGATCGCGCCCGCGGCGGTATTCGGATCCAGGATGTCGCCGTCTTTGGTATGCACCAGCCCAAACTGGCCGCCAGCGGAATCGTCGAAGGTCAACACCACGGGAGTTTTTCCGGCAGGCACGGTGATCTTGTGGTCAAGCAGGTCGTTGAGGTTGGTGAGGTAGTAACCGCGCGCGTAGAGCGCTTCGAGGTCCTTGCGAAAATTTGGAATCGAGCGGCTCCAGCGGCCCTCGGCTCCAAAATGGTGATATTCCAAAACCATGATCTGGCCCAGCTCGTTTGCGGGCAATTCAGCCGGGGCTTTGCCGCCGGCGAATACAGATACGAAACTCAATGTGAGCAGGATTTTAAGCATCATCATACTGATAACTAAAGCAATTGATGTGCCGCACCCCTGTGTCTTTTCAGCATCCAAAGCATTACAAGGAGTTCGCCCGGAAAATAGTTAACTATACAGTTAACTATATTTGTCCAACACAAATTACCGACGTCAAGTAGTTGGACACCGGTAGCCGGAGTCCAGGGTCCTGTGCCCAGTGAGCGGTAACAGTCCCGGCACCGGTCCCGGATCCATATCCGGTATCGGAACAGTTTCAGTTACAGGTGCCGTGCACAGTTCACGGGTCACTGGCCACATTTTGGACTTTGGACTTCGGAGTTTCGTAGGAAGGAACAGCCGGCTCCGATTTTGGGGCGAAGCCGGCTGTCGTTGTTGACGGGACTGCGTACGGTCTTACTGCAGCTCTTTGAGGAGTCTTTCGCCCAGAACATGCGCGGCGGGATTCGACGTCAGCTCGAGCACCCGGCGAAGCTTGGCTTCGGCAAAGCGTCCGAAAGGAGCCAGATTGAGCGTCGTGTGCGTAGCCACGGAAGTCTGTAGCTGGCCCAGCAGCTGCTGTTCTTCCTGCGCGGTGAAGACTTCCACCCGGCCAACCAGCGTCCGCACCAGCTCACGCGGCTCAGGCGTGACCTGAATGGGCAGAATGCGATCCGTCCACTCACGAGGCACGACGTACAGAACGCGGACTCCCGGCGTGCGGAAGTAGCTGCGCGTCCAGGTGTCGACCATCGCCTTGGCTTCATCGGCATAAAGGCCCGAGGCTTCCAGACCCTGGCGCAAACGCGTCGAGGCTTCGGCGATATAGGTGTCTATCGTGGGGCTTGCCGCGGTGACGTTCGGAATCTGGGGAACCCGCACCGAGCCGTGCGCGGCGATTGCTCCCAGGCTTTGAACCACGCCGTGGCCATCTTTCATGTTCAACAAGAAGGCGGCCGGAATGGCCTGCTCAGAATGATTTGTCGCAACCAGGCTGCCCTCGGCAGTAGACCACACCTCGAAAGGAACGTCGAAACGGCCGAGGCCGCGATAGAAAATGAACCGTTCATTTTCCTCACCCACTTTGACGAAAGCCGAATTCACATTGCGCGACGGCGCCCAGATGTCTTGCGGCGACACGGCCGGCAGCGGCGCCGGCTGATTGGCGATGTCCACGCTCCACGACATCGCGCCGTTGGATAGCGCGCTGCCCGCGCCGATATCCGGACGAAAGTTTTCGGCGTTCGGATACCACTGCGAGATCACGCCATTTGGAAACTCGACGTTCACATTCACGTGCTGAGGCTTCGGCGAGTAAAAATAAATAACGGGTGTCTCGAGCTTCTGTGTAACCGCCGCGAACTCAGAACTTGCATTAAAGCATTCCATTCCCTTTCCATGGCAAGGACGAGGCCGGGGCCGCGGACGTGGCTGTGGCTGTGGCTGTGGCTGTGGCTGTGGCTGTGGCTGAGACTGCGCTAGCACCCGCGAGTCGGGGTCCATCGCACTCAAGGTCATCGGCGCAAAAGCCGAGTGCTCAATGGGATTGAGCCGATTACGGCTGTAAACAAATTCGGGCAGCCCTTCTTCCTCGTGCTGCAAGCCCTCGAGCACCTTGCCGTTCGAGCCCTGCAGCGAGGTGAACGTACCCCACTCGTGCGCAACCAGGTCCGGCCCGGCCACCGCGTAAACACTTTGTAAAAGCCCTAATCCCACTGCGAAATATCGAATCATAAAGTCTCCTTATTGAATCGCAAGTTACGTCGGCATCGATTTTGTTTGAAGTGCAAATGAAACAAGTGTATTTTGCGTTTTATGCAAGTCGATTCGCTTCAAAACGGCATCACGTTCGGACTGACCTCGGAACAATGCGAGCTGCTGCTGACCTTCGAGATGGCAGGTTCGCTCACGCACCTGGCGGCGCTGGTGCGGCGTGATGTGTCGGTGGTGTCGCGCTCCTTGCAAAAGATCGCCCAGACGGTTCCCGTGCTTGAAAAGCAGCAGGGCAAGTGGCGCCTGTCGCCACTGGGCCGCGACGTCAACAACTGGACGCGCGATGCCGCTGCCTCGCAGAAGCGTATTCTCAACTCGCGTACCATTTTGAAAATCGCCAGCACCCGCGAGTTCGCAGCGCGCGTTCTGGCGGCAAAGCTGCCTGAGCTGCTCAAAGACAACCCGGACACGGCACTTTCCATTGTCACGGCCGAGGACGGCGTGGAAAAGCTGCTGCTCGCGGGCGACGCCGACCTGGGCTTTGACTGCGGCCGCCCCGAAGACGCGTCGGTTCGTTTTCGCACGGTGCAACCCGAAACCTTCGCGGTCATCGCAAGTCCGAAGTTTCTGGCACGCCACGATGTGCGGTCGCACAAGGATCTGATCAACCTTCCCCACCTCCAATACAAACGCACGAGTGCCACGCGCATGCTGCAACTGAGCTATGAAGTGGCGCACGTCGTGGCCACGTTCAACGACATCGCGGTCATTCGCGAGGCCTGCGTGGCCGGCATGGGCTGGGCCGTGCTGCCCGTTTACGCGATTCAGCTCGAGCTGCAGGCGCGCAAGCTGAAGACGGTCAGCGGCTGGAAAATTCAGGATGAGCGCTTCGGCGTCTGGTGGCTGCGCGGCCGGCCTTCGATCGAGCCGTGGGTTACGCGCTCGGTGAAATGGCTCGAGGCACAGAAATTATCTTGAAGGAAAATCATGAATAACTATTTATTGGTTTCAGGAATACTTGCCGTGGTTCTTTGCGTCGTCCACTCGGTCGCAGGGGAGTTGATCATTATTGGCCCAATACAGAAAGTCGAGGGCCTCCCGCCGGCCTTTGGAAGTCCTGCCTTGACCAGGATGACTCTCAGGTTCGCCTGGCATGTCACCAGCGTTTTTGGAATCGGCATTGCGGCGATTTTGTTCCGTCTAGGGCAGCAAACCGCCCATTCGCCATCTGACATCATGACTCTAAGGATTCTGTCCGCCACCTTTTTGGCCAGCTTTGCCGTAGCGCTGATCGGGTCAAGGGCAAAACATCCGTCCTGGCCCGTTTTCCTGCTCATGGCCATTTTAACGTGGTGTGGAGCGGGTACTTTGGGATTTTGACGTGAGGACCCCGGTGGTATAACTAAAATCATGGCGCTCATTCGCGAAAACGTCACGCTCGCCCCCCTGACCTATTACAAAATCGGCGGGCCCGCGCGTTACTTCGCGCAGCCCGAGTCAACTCACGAGCTGGCAGCGGTGGCCGATTTTTTACGCGATCGCAAAATCCCCTACTTCGTGCTGGGCGCCGGCTCGAACGTACTGCTGGCCGACGAAGGGTTCGGGGGATTGGTGCTCAGCACCGCAAAGCTCGACCGCACCCTGGCGGCCCACGGCGACGAGCTTGAGGTTGGCGCCAGCGTCATGGTCATTCACTTGCTGCGCCACTGCATGAGCGAAGGCCTGGCTGGCTTTGAGCTGCTGGTGGGAATTCCGGGAAACCTTGGCGGAGTGCTTTGCATGAATGCGGGCACGCGCCTGGGCGAAATCGAAAGTACCATCCTGGCGATCACCGCCTACGACCTTGCCACGAAAACAGAACGCACCGTCTTGCGCGAGCGGATGAAGTACAGCTATCGCGCGCAGCACTTTCTGAAGCCGGACGAAATCATCGTGCGCGCGCGCCTCAAAGGCCGAAAAGCCGACCCTGCAAGCGTACAAACCCAAGTGCAGGCGCTGCTGACCTCGCGCAAAACATCACAGCCCATCGACAGGCCCAGCTGCGGCAGCGTGTTCAAAAACCCCGATCCCGGCAAAAATCTACAGGCCTGGAAGGTCATCGCCGACATTGGCCTGCGCGGCCACCGCATTGGCAATGCGCAAATCAGCGAGCTGCACACCAACTTCATCGTCAACCTGGGCGGAGCCAAAGCCGCCGACGTCAAAGCACTCATCGAGCTGGCCAAAAGCCGCGCCAAAGCTCAGTGCGACGTCATCTTGGAAGAGGAAGTGCGAATCGTTCCGCCCGATGGCGGCAAAGTACTGGGTACATGACTCGTTTGCTTGAACAGGTCCTGGTATTTTTCAGCCGAAGGCGGACTGATGATCTGCTGCAGCTGCATGAGCGCGAAGATGAAATAGATCGCCCCGTAAAACACCGCGATCTTCTCGACGGGAATGGGATACGTCTTGCGCACCCCGCGGATCACGAAGAGCCCGTACACGAGCAACGAAAGCGAGTCGCCCAGCGGAAGCAGCAGCAGGAACGAAATCAGGGGATGGACCGCCATGATCCGCAGCATGAGCTTGAAGGCCACCGAGAAAGGCCCGGGCTCTTTGTTGAAATGCGTGCCGGCCAGGATCAGCACCGACGTCAGAAAGCCGCTGACC
>JACQAW010000391.1 GCA_016194725.1 Deltaproteobacteria bacterium | reverse complement strand
GGATCGCCGAAGCCGTAACAGTCAAGGACGGCAAGTTCATTCGCGGCATCATGCAATTTGGCGACGCTGAAAGCCCGGCCAAGGCCCTGCGTGACATGGCCGACCTGATTCGCTCCAAGGTGCAAAAAGCCGTGGTGGCGCTAGCCGCGACGGACAAAGCCAAAGGTGGCACCATGCTGCTCGTCGCGGTGACGAAAGACTGGACCGACAAGCACAAGGCCAACGAGATCATCAAGCAGGTCGCGCCCATTATAGAAGGCACGGGTGGCGGAAAGCCCGACCTGGCGCAGGCCGGCGGCAAGAACGAAAAGTTCAGCGAAGCTTTCCAAGCAATCCAGAATCTGCTAGCCCAATAGACCTCTACTGGAGGCCTGACTCATGGGACTTATGAGACTTTTCGCGTCTTTGTTGGCTCTACTGGCATTGCTTACCGTGTTTTCGTGCACCAGAACGCCCGAGTTCACCATGCCCAAGGGCAAAGTGCTGCACGTGGTGCTCGAAGACAACGTCAAGGGCCTGGACCCCGTATCGACCTACGACATCATCGGCGGTGAAATCCTGCTTCAAACCTATGAAGTCCCCTACCAGTATGATTACTTCAGCGAAACCCCGCACGTGATTCCCATGCTGGCCGACGGCATGCCACAGCTGTCGAAAGATGCGCTGACCTATACGCTCAAGATCAAGAAAGGCATTCGCTTTCAAGACGACCCCTGCTTCAAGGAAACCAGTGGTAAGGGCCGCGAGCTCAAGGCCGCAGATTTCATCTACAGCTGGAAGCGCCAAGCCAACGTAGCCAATGAGGCCCAGGGCTTCTGGATCTTCGATGGCAAGATTGTCGGCATCAACGATTTTCAGAAAAAGTTCGGCCAGGGCAAACCAGCCGAAGAGGTCATGAAAGAAAACGTCGAGGGGTTCAAGACTCTCGACGATCATACGATTCAGATCAAACTCACCAAGCCGTATCCGCAGCTCACGTATGCGCTGGCAACGTCGTTCGGCGCGCCGGTTCCCGAGGAGGCCGTGAGGTTCTATGGCAAGGACTTCGAGCGCCACCCCGTGGGCACCGGCCCCTTCAAAGTACAAAGCTATGATGCCGGCTTCAAAGTAGTCGTTGTCAAAAACGAAAACTTTCGCGACGAGTTTTTTCCGACGGCCGACCAGATGGCGCCGAAGTATCGCGAAGCCGCAAAGGCATACGCGGGCAAGCGCCTGCCACTGGTCGATGCCATAGAGTTCAATGTGATCAAGGAAGAGCAGCCGCGCTGGCTTGGCTTTCTGGCCGGAAAATACGACGAAGTCAAAATTCCAAAAGACAACTTCAACTCAGCCATCGAGCACAAGACCCGGGTAAAAGCCGAGCTGGCCAACAAGGGCATCAGCGTCAGCATCGAGCCCGCGCTGAGCTACTGGTACGTCAGCATCAATATGCAGGACAAGCTGCTGGGCCAGAACAAGTACCTCCGCCAGGCCATCGCCTCGGCAATCGACCGCGACGCCTGGCTTGAGATGTTCAAGAACGGGCGTGGCTCGAGCCAGAACGAGGTCAACCCGCCGATTCTGAAAGAACGCTGCGGAAAGCCTTATCGCTGGAATCGCGACGTCAAGCGCGCCAAAGAGCTGCTGGCCAAGGCCGGCTACCCCGATGGCAAAGGCCTGCCTGTCATCAAGTGGGACACGCGCCGCACCGAGATGTCCGAACGCCAGCTGGCCGAGCTGATCGAAAAAAACCTGGCCGAAATCGGCGTGCATCTCGAAATCATCAACAACACGTTTCCCGCCTATCTGGACAAGAGCCACAAAGGCAACTTGCAGCTCAGCAAGGGCGGCTTCGTCATGGATTACCCTGACCCGGAAAACAATTTTCAGATGCTCTTCGGCCCCAACAAGGCGCCGGGGCCGAACGAAGCGAATTTCGACAACGCGGAATTCAACAAGCTCTACGAGCAAACCGCGGTCATGGCTCCGAGCGCCGAACGCACCAGGCTGATTTGCAAGATGGAAGACGTGCTGCAAGACGAAGTGCCCTGGGCCTACGGCATCTTCGAAGACGAGTATCGCCTCGTGCACAAGTGGCTGAAGAATTACCACACGTCAGAGCTCATCTATACGAAGTACAAATACGTGGATCTCGACCTCGGCGACCAGCAGTTAACGGCTTCGCGTTCCCGGTAAGCTCAGTTGCTGGTACGACGCCCGCTGCGGGTTCCGGCCCGTACGCCACCGGTGCCATCGAGCCGCCCCGGGCCTGTGTCTTTGACGCCGGAATTCTCGACGATCTCCTCAGCCGCGACCTTCGTGCTGATCGCGCCCAGGTCGGAGCGGGCTTTGCGCAAAGCATTTTCGACGTCCATGCTGCCGCGATACACCACATTGAAATAAACGTCCCAGTTTTGATCTGCGCCGCAATCCCACTTGCCTAAGCTGTCGACGTCGGCGGAATTCTTGAGACAGCTGCACACGGGATCGCGGGAGTCGCAGTCACAGACCATTCTGTGCCGGGCTTCCGAACAAAATTCCCTTCGGCTGTCCTCAATCGCAAAGCAGGCTCGATTCAGCTTCTCTGACGGCTCCTTTGCATTTCCGTCCATAACCAACGCCGCGAACGTGACCTCGGGGTGATCGCAGAATTTCCGGAACTCCCGGGCTGAAGCCTCCCTTGACCCGCAAAGTGCTCTGGCATCACTGCGCGCCCCACCCGGCCTGGTGATAAGCTCCAACTCGGAATGCACGTATTTGACAAAAATCTCGCACTGATCGCGCCGGGCCTCGAGAATCTGCTGTTCCAGCGCGGCTATTCCGTTTTCGGCGCGACAGATATTTGAGACGAGAAGCAGGGCGACGAGTATCCGGCTCATGCCGCCGCCTTGGGTGCTGTTTTTTGACCGAAGATTCCCACAAGCAGCTTCACAAGCTCGCGATCGTACTTGCCGATCTCGTGCTGAATGATGCCCAGCGCCTGCTCGATCGTATAAGCCTCGCGAAACGGCCGCTTGGTAATCAGCGCGCAGAACGAATCGGCCAACCCCACGATTTTTGCTGGATAGAAAATAACGGGGCCGCGCAGCCCGCTGGGATACCCTGAGCCACCGGGCTCTTCGTGGTGCTGAAAGATGATGTATCGCACTTCATCTGGAATATTGGGCGTACCTTCGGCCATCTTGATCCCGAGCTTGGGATGCGAACGCATCTCGCGCCATTGGGCGGCAGTAAGGTCAGTGGGCGAATCGACGATTTCCTTGGGCAGCATGGTGAGGCCGATGTCGTGCAGAAAACCGCCCATGCCGCAGATCTCGAGCATGCGCGCGTTGGCCTGCCCCGAAGCCTTGGCCAGGAACATGCTCACGACCGCGGTCGAGATGGAATGGTAGTAAAGATACTCGCCATGGCTGGCGGTTTTAAGCAGCGTGGCCAGCGTCTTGGGGTTTTCGCTCAGCAAGGTGATGAAATTTCTCACGATGCGCGTGCTGGTTTTGGCGGCCTCGTCTGAAACCTTGATGACGTTGAACAGCTCGGCCATGTTCTGCTCGGCCATATTCAGGAGAATGGCGATTTTCTTGTTATCCGACACAGCGGGGTCGGCGAAAATTCTTTCGGGTGAGCGCTGCAGATACTCGCGGTAGGCGGCTTCGTCCTCGCCTCTGATGAACAGGTGAAGCACGCCCTTCTGAATATATTGAGCCAGCCGCTTGTAATCGACGCCCGAGCTTTTCGAGAAAACATGGGCGTAGTTGTCGTCAGACAGCTTCAAGAAGACATCAAAGGTGATGTCCTTCGAAGTGGTGCGAAACGCGCGAATATCGACTGGGAAAAATTTACCGCTGCTCATGCTTCTCCATTGCTAGCTACTGTTCGGCTGAAACGCGGAAAACTTTGAGTCTTAAGTTCCGTCGGAAATCTGACGATTCGTTATTCATGAATTGGTCTTTCGTGCGGACGATTGTCGTTAATCTGGCGTATGTGACCCTGATATTGCTGAGCGTGGCCCGCTATAACCACGCCTCGGACTTCTTCATCACCTCGGTGATTCGCGAGCTGCCAATGAAGTCGGGCGAGGTGCTGTACAAGGACTATTACATCAACGCCGGCTCCAATAACGGCCTCAAAAAGGGCCTGATCATCGAGGCCGTCAGAAAAATATCGGCCTTCGACAACATCAACAGCAAGCTGGTGGGCGACACCTCGGTAAAAATTGCCAAGCTGAAGCTGATCCACGTCGACAAGGGCGTTAGCGTTGCCCGCCTGGTGAAGTATTACGACAAGGAAACGACACCCATTACCGGCTACGATTCCGTCATGATCGGCGATTTGATCGAAGTGGCGGAAAAACAGTAGCATCCAGCCCGGTCGCCGCATCGTAATCGGCGAATCCCGTCACATCGCCTTTTTCAGACAGCTGCAGCTGGCTGAAAACCTGCCCCCGCACCGCCTCTGAAAATCTCCCGTTGTCCGGCGTTTGCCGCGAGTTCAGAACGCGCGCCTTTTGCTTGCCTTTGCCCGTGCATAGCAGGCAATGCGTAAGGCCCTTTTCCTTCATCATCTGGCTGACTACACGACTGCCGTCGCCGGGCCAGCCGGCTGGAGTCATCGGAGGTGCCCCCACCGAAACAATCAGATATGAAAACAGCACCGCTTCCTTGCGAAGCTCAGCGTCGGCGCCCAGCGCTACCAGCCAGTCAGGAAACTGTATCTCGGCTGCTTCATGGCACCAGTCGTCGGGCTTTGCCAACGCGCCACATGGCCGCGCGCTCAGGCACGGCAGCCAAACCCGGACGTCATCGCGCGCGCGCAGGCTTTCGCGCATTTCCAGCAGCTCGCGCGAAGCGGCCTTTGACCCTGGCTCGACCAGCACTAGCCAGCGCGACCTGCCGTCAGAGTCGCCGGCCTGTGCCACGCGGGCCAGGGCCTCGATGATCTCGCCAAGCCACTGGCTGCGCTGCCCGGGGGCGGGCGCCATTTCACCGATGCTGTTCATGAAGCTCACGACGTGCGGCTTTGACAAACGAATTTTTTCGGTCAGGACATTTCCGGTTTTTCCGTGCTGAAAAATTTCCCAGCGAGCGCCGAGCGCGGCGGCCGGCAACTGCCCGCGCAACGCGGGAACCAAAGCCTCTGCAAGCGCGATAAACTGAGTGGACTGCTCAAGGCCGGTGTATTCGATTTTAAGATCTCGATGCGCGGCCCACCACGCCAAGCCCCAGAACGCGGTACCCGGCCCGCAGCCCACGTCGAGCCAACGCAGCGGCCCGGCACCCGCATCGGCAAGCGGCAAGCCAAACGAAAACGCCTCTTCGAGAATAAGCGGCAGCTTCATGGCATTTGCCGGCAGGTAGTAGGCGCCATAGGCTTCCGCGCAAGCTCGAGAGTGGGAATAGTGGCGAATCGGCGCGCCCGTGGAATCTTTTTCGACCTGACCCCGGCCCAGCGCAAGCGAGGGCCAGAGCTCGCGCAGCGTGTGTGCCAGCGAGCGGCGGGCATTGATGTTAGGGTTCTCGCCTTTAAAAAAATGAGCGAGAAGAGCCTTGCTTAGCGGTTCTGGAAATTCGAAAGCTCGGCGGACGAAATGCATGCGCCTACCCTTAGCGCAACTAGGCCGCAATCTAAAGCCCCCGCCCACAAATGACGTGGACGGGGGCCTCACGATCGATTCAGCCCGTGGCAACCATGGCTTCCTCAGAACCCGGAGCATGAACGTCGGCCGATCGCCTGCCGCCCAGGAACTGCACCCGGTTTGCCATGACCGAAACGGACGTGGTCTTGCGTCCGTCTTTGTCCTCGTAAGTTCGCACTTCGAGGTAACCTTCGACCATGACCTGAGAACCTTTTCTCAGGTAGGTCGCGCAGCTTTCGGCTTGCTGGCCGAATACCATCACGCGGTGCCAGTACGTGACCTTCTCCTCGCCCGGTCGATGCGAATCGGTCGCGATCGAAAGCTTCAGATACGGCTTGTCCTTCGCCGATTTTTTCAACTCCAGATCATTCCCGATCCGGCCCAATAGAATCACTCGATTAAAATCAGACATACAAAATGAACCTCCAGCCTTGCCAGTCAGCAAGATGTAGGCCATCTTGTTTCGAGCGTTATGCTGGAAAAATTTGGAGCTCGCTGCGAGCGACTTGTCCGCAGCTACATGCCCGATCCCTTCGTACTCGTGCTTCTGCTGACGATGCTTACCTTCGGCCTGGCCGCGTGGGTAACGCCCACTCATCCCCATGAATTGCTCAGCAGCTGGAACAACGGCTTCTGGGAGCTCCTCGGCTTCGGAATGCAGATGGTGCTCATCGTCGTCACCGGCGAGGCG
>JACQAW010000390.1 GCA_016194725.1 Deltaproteobacteria bacterium | reverse complement strand
GGGACCTCCTGTTATGGGACTGAAAATTACCACAACGTCGCAGCCGTGATAAGGTAATTTATAGCGTAAATCGGCTCAAAAACGGCCGCAAGGTGGATAGATCCACTCAACCACTCGGAAAGACCCCTAGGCCCGGTTCACGGTAGTCGCGCAGAGATCTATAGACCAGCTTTCTGTCTCCAGCCTTGGAAACTAGCGCGGGTATATCCGCTCAACCAGGCGCGCCAGTTCCTCAACTGCTTTCTGCGCACTGGCGCGATCGCCACCGCCGGGCGCATAACGCTGATGCTCGACCAGCTCGATCAGCGCTTCGACGCGCTTGGCGGTGGTTTCGTCAATGCGCGCCCGATCCATGAGACTTCTGGTCACTTCTGCGCGCAAAAGCGAGCCGATAGCCACGCCAAACTGCAGCTCCAGAACCTGTGCCAGAATACTTTCAACTTCGCCCAGAGCCTCGACTGGCGCGGCGCCACTCTTCCTTAACGCTTCGGCACGCTCTTTCAGGGCCTGCGCGGTACGCTGCCGGCTTTGACGGGTTTCTTCGTCAGGCGAGGTGCCAAGCGATATAAGGCCAAGCGCGGCCACGAGCACCGATGCCGCCGCGGCGCCGCGTGCGACGGTTACCATCAATGTTGAGTTGCTGGTCGATGCGCCATCTTTCCAGTATCTTATGTCCTCGCCGTTCGCGACCATGCTTGTTCCCGAGGCAGTTTTGGGAATGTAAACATTCGCCGACGAGCCCTCGAGCACCTCGACCGGTATGAGCTGTGAGCTGCGAGTCTGATAAACATGCGTGTCCGGATTGAACATGGAAAGCTCAATCGGCGGAATCTCGAAATGGCCCTTGGTCTTTGGAATCACCATGTATTCGAAAAGGCGTTCGCTTTGTCCGGACTTCAGATATTGAGTATTCGACTTGTCTTCATAGAGCTCAAAGTCAGCGGGCCATTTAACCATCAGATGCTCCAGGCTTCCGGCGTGCCCCTTGCCTTCGACTTTGACCTTGACGTTGATCGGTTCGCCGGCTTTTACCGTCGTTTTGTCAGCCACTGCCGTGATATCGAAATCGCCCACCAGACCGCTGAAGTTTGCCGGCTGACCTGCGCCCGGCAGCGGCAGCACTTCAATGTTTACGCGGTCACTCGTGCGCACCTCGGTGGTGGTTTGCATGGCGCGAAAAAAATTATTGATCATCGCAAATGGGTCGTCGTCGTTATCGGCGCCGGCACCGGGCCGGGGCTGAAAACTGAATTTGGCCGTAAAAGTGTCAATCGGAAGAGATCCTACCTCGAGCGGAAAAACAGCATACTGCGCCAGCGCCGCCCGCCTGAATTCATGGCCATTCACGACGCTCGGCGAATAATCCAGGTGCCCGCGCAGCAGGGGAATGTCGATGTCCTCTTTCAAAAATCCGTTGGGATTCGGGTAACGCTCGACCTGAATATTCATCATCTGCACGCGGGTATAAAGCGCGTACGTCAGAATAACCTGCTCACCCTTGTAAACCTTGAGCTTGCTGGGCTCTGTCTTTATGAAAAACGTTCCCGTGTTTTGTTGCGAAGGCCCATGTGGACCGCCATTGGGCAGCTTTCCGGGCTGGGGATAGCCTGTGCCATTGGAGCGGTTACCTACGCGCGCGCCACTCGGCCTGACGTCAATGGCAATGTCCGGGGCCCGGACGACTTGCCCATTCACCGAAATTTCAATGCCGCTGATGACCAGGTGCCCTTCGCGGCGAGGACGAAGAACGGCGGTGATGATCTTGGTCTGCCGCATTGAAATTCGACCGTTGATGAAGCTGGACGCCGTTTCCGAGCCGTTGGCGTAAACATTGACCTCATCAAAGTCAGCAGCCTTATACTTTGGAACGGCAACCACACTAATCATGCCTTCGGTAGTCGTCTTGAATTGAATCGATAAGTTCTCGTCGACCGTAATTTCAGTCGAGCTGGGCTCGGCAGTAAGCCGTACGCCGTCAGCAAAAGCAGGCGCCACGACACCCGACACGGGCAGCGCCAGCAGCACCGGCAAGCAGAGGCGTCGCAATATTTTCAGTGTCGAGACTGCCATCTTCTTACCAATCCTTCGTAATCTTATCATCTTTGGGTTTGCCGGTCTTGGCTCTCATCACACGCTGCTGGGACTTCTTTTCCTGTTCCTGCAGCTGTTTCATCAGGCGCTTGGCATCGCCCTCGGTGAGCTTCTCAGCCTTGAACTCCGGCTTGCGCTTCGGAATATCGTACTTCTGGTTCTGCTTGTCTTTCTGGTCGTCCTTGCCTTGCCCCTGATTCTGATTCTGCCCCTGCTGCTGCTGTTGCTGCTGCTGTTGCTGCTGTTGCTTTTTTTGGACCGCCTGCTCCAGGGCCCGTTTGATGCGAGCCTCAACCTCGGCATCAGACTTGGGGTCGGCTGCAAGTCGTTCCAGGCCGGCCTGATAAGACCTGATCGCTTTTTCAAAATCCTTCGCTTCTTCAAAGGTCTTGCCAAGATTATAGGCGCCCTTGCCGGCATCGGTGGCGTTCTTGCTTTTTAGCACGGAATTGAATTCCGACATTGCACTGTCGACACTGCCCGCTTTCAGAAAGGCATCACCGAGATTCATGTGATGAGTAGCCGACTCGGGGTCGCTGGCCTGAGCTTTTCCAAAATGTTGAATCGCACTGGCAAAGTCCTTGTCCTCGTAAGACTCCACGCCCTTTTTCGTGCTGCTGTACTCATTGATTGACGACGCCCGGGCATCTGAAAGCGCGCCACACGCAAGCAGCACGGCTATCGCCACCGGCGCCGCGGCATCCGTATTGGGTTTCGGCGCACCATCGTTTTCGCTATCCTCATCAGAAATCACTGGAAAGGCTTCGCGCAGCAACAGCATGATAAGCAGAAAAAACAGGCCAAGCGCCAGAGGATACTGAAATATCTCGTCATACACGATGACTCGCCGGCCGCCACCCTGCGTGCGCTCCATCGAGTTCAGCTGCCCCAGTATTTCCTCGACCTCTCCTTCATTGCTGCTGGCCGCGTAATACTTGCCCCCCGTTTTTGAGGCGATTGCTGCCAGATTCGCTGTCTCAAGCTTGGTCAACACAATGTTGCCGCTCGAGTCTTTCTTGAAACCGCGGCTATAACCGCTTGAATCGCGTAGAGGAATCGGCGCGCCCTTGATACTGCCCACGCCAATGCTGAACACCCGAATGCCGCGCTCTTTGAGCTTGTCCGCAAGCTTTGCCTCTTCGCCCTCATGAGACTCGCCATCGCTTACTATGATTACGATGCGGCTGCCCGTGGTTTCCGACTGCTGGTGCGAGGCATCGTCGTCCTCGCTCAGTCCGCCGCGCATCAGCAGATCGTGCGCCACCTCGAGGCCCTTGCTCAGGTCAGTGCCTTGGTTGGCCACCGACGTTTCGTCCAGCACGTCGAGCGTCTGCTTCAGAAATTCATAATCAGTGGTCAACGGCACCGCCGGGTAGGCCGACCCCGCAAACGCAACAATACCGGCACGGTCGCCCGAAAGCCGGTCGATGAAGTTGCGAATCAGGTGTTTGGCTTTTTTCAAGCGGGTGGGAACGATATCCTCGGTAAGCATGCTGTTGGAAACGTCCAACAGAAACACCATGTCCAACCCCTCTGTCGGAATAGCTTCTTCGCGCACGCCCAGCTGTGGGCGAGCCACCGCGACAATCGTGCAAAACAGTGCCAACAGGCCCAGAATAAACCGCGTGCGTCGTCGGCCCGCCAGGCGTTGCGGGCTTCCACCGCGCAGAATTTGCGCCAGCAGTGGCGCCGAGGCAAAGCGCGTGAGCTGTTTTTCGGCCTTCTTTTCCATCCCAATCCAGATCAGCGGCAAGCACAGCCAAACGGGCAGGCACAGCCAAAGTATGTTCGGCCAGAAAAATCTCATGGGTAAACCCTCGCCGTGAGATTTTGAATCGTGAACGCGACCAAAAAGAACAGAATGCCGAACAAGGCAAACTTCATGAATTTCTCTTCGTACTTCACCTGCTCGGTGGTTTCGACCTTCGAGCGTTCGAGCTGGTCGATGTCGACGAACACATCCCGAAAAACCTTCACGTCTCCCTCGACGCGATAGAATTTTCCGCCGGTGAGGCCGGAAATCTGCCTGAGCAGCTCAGGATT
>JACQAW010000389.1 GCA_016194725.1 Deltaproteobacteria bacterium | reverse complement strand
CAAGGCCAATGAAGACGGCCCCAGCGGCGGCGTCCCAGGCGAACCCGATATCGACGGCTGCGGCCTGGGCTGGCAGGTCACCGACAGCCAGACCATCATCGGCGCGATTACCCGCGGCACCACCAACGGCACCGTGCCGCCAAGCTTTGGCATGACGTCGGGCTCACTGGGCTGCAAGAAAGTTCCATTCACAAAACGCGATCAGGCCGGTGCCGCCTATGCCGCGACGAACTTCGATGCTCTTCGCCTGGAAATGGCCAATGGTCGGGGCGAAACACTCGAGGCCTTCGCGCGCACCATGGGTTGCGATGACACGGTGGCTTTTGGTCGCATGACACAGAAGAATTATGGAACGTTGCTCGATGGGCAAACCTCGCCTGTCAGGATGCTCTTCAAAGTGAAACAGCAGATTCAGCTCGATGCGGCGCTGTCAGCGAGCTGCGCGGTCTGATGAAAGAGCTACTCGTATTTCTGGCTTTTGCGGCGCTGGTTTCGGTAAACGAAGCCAGCGCCCTGCCCAGAAACAACGGTGACCAGGACCCCGATAGCGACGGCTGCGGCGCAGGCTGGCAGGTGACGCGGCGAAAAACTTTTTTTGGCACCTCAACGCGCGGAACCACGAATTTGGTGATCCCGCCCACCTTCGCCATGACGTCGGGAACTTCGGGCTGCTCGCAGCATCCGATTGCGAAGAAAGACGAAGCAGCCTTGCGTTTCGCATTTTCAAACTACGATGCCCTGCTCATCGACATGGCCGGTGGCGGCGGTGAGACGCTCGACGCTTTTGCGCGGCTGCTGAGCTGCGGCGACGCGGGAAATTTTGGGCGGGCCGTGCAGCGCAACTTCAAGTCTCTCGTGCCACCCCAGGCAGCGCCGTTCGAGCTGTTTGAGAATGTGAAACAATTGATCGACGATCGCGCACGGCTTGCCACGGGCTGCAACGTCTAATATTCGATAGCCCATGGTGCTGCCTCGCTGGCTGCCGGCATTGTTTTTTCTGCTGCCCCTTACGGGCTGCACATACGCGTTTTATCACCCTGACCACGTCGTCTATTATTCGCCCGCGGCGCTGGGCCTCGAGGTGCGCGAGATTCGTTTTTCGTCGGCAGATGGCACAAAGCTTCAGGGCTGGTTTTTTCCGGCACAAAACACGCTGGCGGTGAAGGGCACCATCGTGCAGTTTCACGGCAACTCCGAGAACATGACCAGCCAGTTTGCCTCGCTGCACTGGCCGACCCGGCACGGCTACAATCTGTTCACCTTCGACTATCGCGGTTATGGCAGCTCTGAGGGAGAACCCTCGCAGGAGGGCACGTACCTGGACGGCATGGCCGCGCTCGACAAGGCCTGGCAGCTGCGCACCGGCGCGCGTTTCGTGGTGATTGGCCAGAGCTTGGGCGGCGCCATCGCCATGCGCTCGTTTGCCGATTTTCAGCATCAGCGCGAAACTCAGCTTGTGGTATTGGATTCCACCTTCGCGTCCTATAAAGCCGAAGCCCGGCGTCTGCTGGCAAGCCACTGGTACACCTGGCCAGTGAGCCTCTTTGGACCCGTGCTCATTTCGGACAAATTTGCGGCCAAAGAGGCCATTGCGCGCGACCGGACTCGTCTGTTGATCGTGGCCGATCGCCGCGACCCGATTGTGTCCTTCGCGAATGGCGAAGAGATTTTCAGGCTCGCCCGGGCACCCAAAGACCTCTGGGTACTGGACCAGGGACGCCATATCCAGGTTTTCAACGCCCGGAATGTAGGGTATCGAAATCGATTCCTGAGCTTACTGGAAGAAATAGTTGACTAATGAAATCAACTATTGTAATTTAGCCCCTGATTTAATGGGAATAATGATGAAGTTGAAACACATTTTTGCATTTTTGTTTGTAATATCAATAACTTCTGGGTGCGAAATGCCGGTACGGGGCACCTTTCCCGATGCCACCAAGCCCAAGACCGCGAACGACCCCAAGGCCGGCACCGCCTCCCCAGATTCGCAGCTCAAAGAAACCAAGCCTACAACTCCGGGCGTTTTTTCGATCAGCTATTCCGATATCAAATCTCCGTATCTACTGGGCAGCGCTGTCGACATCAAGGCTCCCAAAGTGTCCAATGGTCCGGCTGCATCTTTTTCGATCGATCCGCCCCTTTCCGGCGGACTTCACTTTGATACGGATACCGGCGAAATTACCGGTCGTGCGTCGGCCTTGACGCCCAACGTTCGAAATTACCTGGTTACGGCATTCCTGAAAGACAGCAATTCTGTCACGACAACGTTAGCCATCTCGTTGGTCGTAAGCGTCGACCCCAGCACGATTCCGACCTACAAATCCGATCCGCTCACCCTGGTCGTCAGAGCCCCGATGGCACCGCTCAAGCTTTTGGTGGCTGCCCCCGAAGGAGCGACTTTCGAGTCCGAACCCGCGCTGCCTGACGGCCTTGCCTTCGATCCGAAGACGGGCACGATATCCGGCAGTCCCGCTAAATCATCTCCTGCAGCGGATCATCTGGTGACGATTTCCGCGAAAGGTTCCACGCTCAGTTCCGAGCCGATCAATATTTCAGTAACCACCGTGACTGAATCGGGCTTGGGAATTGATTACGGGTGCGCGCGCATGTCTTCTGGCGAGGTGTCTTGCTGGAACGTCGACGAAAAAGGCAGAGTGAACGCCCAGCATCTCGTGGGAGCGAAGTCGGTCAGCGCGCTTTTCGCCGCAGAAAGCAAAGGCTGCGCGATTCAGGGAAACGACAAGAGTATTTCGTGCTGGAAGGTGAATGGAAAAAATCCGAATCGCCTGGAGTTGCCCGTTTCCTCGGCCAAAGGCAAGGTTTTTACCGGCGCTCTTGAAGTGGCCATCGGTGAATCGCATCGTTGCGTGCGCACCGCGACCGATGTCGCCTGCTGGGGCCACAATACGTTTGGACAGCTTGGAACCAAGGGAGCTCCTTCTCAGGAGTTTCCGCTGGCTATCGCCAGCCTTGGCAATGGCCGGGTTTTGCATATCGCCGCGGCCGGCAAGCACACCTGCGCACTTATCGCCGACGGCAGCGTTGAATGCTGGGGGCAAAGCATGGACGCCGATGCCAAAAAATCAGATCTCGTTCCCACGGCGGTTGCCGGAATCAAAGGCGCTACTTCGATCGCAGTGGGCAGGTCGCATGCCTGCGCCGTCGTTGGCGACCACGATGACGTGAAATGCTGGGGAGCCAATAACCTGGGCCAGCTCGGTACGGGCTCAACCGGCAAAAGCACTGAGCCGAAAGCGGTTCTCAATCTGGCGCGTCCTGCGCAGTCGGTCACCGTGGGCTCCGACTTTTCGTGCGCTTTGCTCAAGAGCGGCAAAGTTCAATGTTGGGGCGCCAACGAGCAAAATCAGCTGGGCTATGACGCCACGGGCTCTTGCGAGGCCGGAAAAGAATCAGAGTCCTGCGGTCTGAGCGCGGATTACGTAGTTGGTTTGCCTGGCGCGATCGACCGGCTCAGCTCAGGCGGCGCTGGCTCCTGCGTGCTGGCTCAAGGAAATCTGCTGTGCTGGGGCTCGACGTTCGGAATCAGGCCTAAAGCCATTGATACTTGGATGTAAGACCTCGACCCGTTTCCACTTCGCGGGAGCTGATGTACGACAGGCGATGATTGATTATTCCACTTCCTGAATTTCCGCCTGTCGCTTCTGAAGTATTTCGATGATCCTGATGGTCAGCTGTACCGTTCCACTCACTACTTGTCCCAAGACCAAAGCCTCGGTCGGCACGTTCAAGCGGGTGTTGCGTGTCATGGCTTGAGTCTTGAAATCGGAGTTTATGGTTTCGAGTGGAGTCACAGCGTGCTGCTCGCCGGAGGCCTTTGAATACTCCACCAACCCCAGCAGCTCGATTCTGGTCAGACCATGCATGCACGGCGAGAACCGCAGCAACTGCATCTCACCGGCCTGGGCCGAAGTGCAAAGAATCAGGGCCATGATAATGAATCGCCTCATGCCCATATCAAAATGCAAGCGACGTGCCGAGCTCGAGCGAAGCGAGAACAAGGCCATTGGCATGCCCCAACCCGCCCCATGCCTTCTCGTTCTCGAACTCGGCTCAGCCAATCTGGATTGTTTTTTTACGTTTAGGTTAATTCGGCAAAAATATGTCTATGGCTATGCAGGTCAAAAGATGAAATAAGGCCGCCCATGAAACACTTAATGCCCTTGCTTCTGTTTGTCACCATCCCCGCAAACGCCGCAGTCTGTAAATTGAATGGCAGCTACCACCTGCTCCTGTCCGGGGGGGTGGTGTATTATGGAGAAACTGAAACCCGGTCCCTTGAAGACTGCGTGGCGCTTGCCAAGCGTCACCTCGGCGAAAGAATCGACTCGCCCTACGGACGCACGTCGATCACGAAGTTGAGCTTTAGATTTGACGACGGGGAAAACGTTATTCGCGGAACCCTAAAGAAAAGTTTCCCTGCCGGCAGGAAAGGGGACTAAGCGTATGCTGCACGGTATTTTTGTTGCGGCAACAGGCCTCGTGCTGAGTGCCTCGGCTCACGGCTGGTCGGGAACGGCCGCCTGGCCGGATTCGGCGCAGCGGCAGGCCATGCAGCTTCAAGACGTGAAGTCATTCACGCCTGAGCTTCTCACGATCAAGGGCAACGTCACGTTGCTCTTGCACGCCCTGGCCACGGCCCAGCGCCTCGACCACAGCACCATTCGCGTGGACAGTCCGTACTCGGGCAAAGGTTCGTTCCGCGCTTTTGCCTGGCTGCAAAAGCGCCCGGCGCCGGTTGTGTTTATCTTGTCGGGGCTGTTTGCCGATCTATCGGTATTCGAAGGATTTACCGCCGAGCAGCTGCTGTTCTTTCATCGGCAGGGCTACCATGTCGTGGTTCTGCCCACCGTCGGGGGACAGTCCGCGATGGATGATCATAGTACCGTGCTGCCCTTCAGCGTCGTCGACGTCGGCAAGCTTGAGCTGGGTCTGCTCAATAAGATATTGAGGCGCCTGGGTCCTGAGCGCATCCGGGGAGTTCACGTTGTCGGCCAGAGTTACGGCGGCTTTATCGCAGCCGTGGTCGCTGGTCTCGATGCCAGCTCGGCCAGGCCGGTCATTGATGAAACCACCGCGATCTCGCCGATCTACGACGCGCGAAAGGCGATTCTGGATCTGGATTCGGGCATCCGGCGCAACTCGGCGCCGGAGTACGCGGGCT
>JACQAW010000359.1 GCA_016194725.1 Deltaproteobacteria bacterium | reverse complement strand
GCTGACCGCCGAAGATCGCGCGCCCAAGCCGGGTCGCCTGCCAGCCGATTGGAAATCGCCCGTGGCTTTGATCGGCGAAACTTTCAATGGCGCGCAGCTGTCGGCGCTTCGCGCCGGTAATTTGCCGGAAGCTTTTGGCCCTGACTTCGCCGCGCTTGACCTGCGCGCGCCCATGACTCTTCCGGATGGCCGCATGAAGCTCATCGACCGGGTGGTCGAGCTTGACCCGCGCGGCGGTCGCTATGGCCTGGGCCGCATTCGCGGCGAAGCCGATATTCGGCCTGACGACTGGTTTCTGACGTGCCATTTCACCGATGACATGGTCATGCCCGGAACGCTGATGTACGAATGCTGCCTGCACACGCTGCGTGTTTATCTGCTCAGAATGGGCTGGATTGGCGAGCAGGGCAGCGTGGTCTATGAGCCCATTCCCGAAATCAAGAGCAAGCTGGTCTGTCGCGGGCAGGTTTTGACCTCGACGCGCGTGGCGGCATACGAGATCGACATCAAGGAAATTGGCTTCAACCCACAGCCCTATGCAATTGCCGACGCGATGATGTACGCGGATGGCAAACGCATCGTGCGCATGACCGATATGTCGGTGCAGCTGACCGGGCTTTCGCGCGAACAGATTGAAAAGCTGTGGAATAAATCAGGCGCCGATGCATCCGCTGTCGCAGGAGGCAAGAAGCCCGCGGTGTTTGACACCGATCGCATCACGGCATTTGCAGTTGGCAACCCCTCGGAGGCGTTTGGCGAACCGTATCGCGTATTTGACGGTGAAAGAAAAATCGCGCGGCTTCCGGGGCCGCCTTTCCAATTTCTCGACCGCGTCACTGATGTGTCGGGTGCGGCACCCTGGCAGCTCAAAAACGGCGCCTGGATCGAAGCGCAGTACGATGTTCCGCCCGATGCCTGGTACTTCAATGCCAACAGGCAAGGCAGCATGCCCTTTAGCGTGTTGCTCGAAACAGCGCTGCAACCCTGTGGCTGGCTTGCGGCTTATCTGGGTTCGGCGCTGCGCAGCTCATCTGATCTTTCGTTTCGCAACCTGGGCGGCCGCGCCATTCAGCACGGGGAGCTGTTTTCAGATGCCGGCACGCTCACGACCCGGGTGAAGCTGACCACTTTTTCAGAAGCCGGTGGTATGATCATTCAAAAGTATGACTTGTCGCTCTCAAGGCAGGGCCGCGTCGTTTATGAGGGCGACACGCAGTTCGGATTTTTTTCGAAAGAAGCACTGGCTCAGCAGCTCGGTGTGCGCGGCGCGCGCGAACGCCGCTACCTGCCTACGGCAAACGAGCTCGCACGTGCCAAGCGCATCACGCTTCCAGGCGACGGGCCCGTAACGCCAGAGCAGGCCACGAAGTTGATGCAGGGGCATGGGCCGGCAGCAGCGCTGCCCGCACAGGTGTATCGCATGGTTACTGATGCCCTGCTCTTGAGCGACGGTGGTCCGCAGGGCCTGGGTTTTATTCGTGGCGAAACCGACGTCGATCCGACGACCTGGTTTTTCAAGGCGCACTTTTATCAGGATCCGGTATGGCCTGGTTCGCTGGGGTTGGAGTCGTTTCTTCAGCTCATTAAAGTTTATGCGCTCGACCGTTGGCCCGAGCTCGCGGCCACGCATCGCTTTGAGCCCATTGTCATCGGTTCGCCACACAGCTGGGCCTATCGCGGGCAGGTAGTTCCCCAGAATAAACGCGTCACGGTCGAAGCTTCGATTACCAAAGCCGAACATGGCGCGCGTGGCGCCACGGTGCTGGCAAACGGTTTTCTTTCCGTGGATGGCATCGTCATTTACGAGATGACCGACTTTGGCCTGCGACTCGTGCCACTGGAGCAAAACTGAAATGAGATATTCCCGCGTTTGCATCGAAGCCCTGGGCTATGAGCTGGCACCTAACGTGGTCACGAGCGCCGCGCTCGAAGACCGGCTGGCTCCGCTTTACAAGTCATTGTATATTTCGCCGGGTCAGCTGGCCGCGCTGTCGGGTATTCGTGAGCGCCGTTTCTGGAACCCGGGCCAGCGCATGAGCGACGGCGCGCTGGCCGCGGCCCGTAAAGCCATGGCGACATCGGGATTTGAGGCGAGCGAAATTGGCGCCGTGATTTACTGCGGTGTGTGTCGCGACAATCTGGAACCAGCCACCGCGTGCGCGGTGGCGGCGGGCCTGGGCATTGGTGGCGCGGCCGTGATTCAGGACATCTCAAATGCGTGCCTGGGAATTCTTTCGGGCATGATTGACGTGGCCAACCGAATCGAGCTGGGGCAAATCAGGGCTGGCCTGGTGGTGTCGTGCGAGTCGTCGCGCGAAATCAACGATCTCATGATCGAGCGGCTTCTGCGCGCGGCCACGATGGACAATTACAAGACCACGCTCGCCACGCTTACCGGCGGCTCGGGCGCGGTTGCCGTGCTACTTACCGACTCGGAGCTTTCGGTTTCGCAGCATCGCCTGATTAGCCAGGCCATTCGAAGCGCGCCCGAGCACCACAAGATTTGCCGCTGGGGCCCGGACACGGGCATTCCGGCCAGCGCGCCCATGATCATGGAAACCGATGCGCCCGCGGTGCTGACCCATGGAGTAACGCTGGGCCGTGCCACCTGGCGCGATTTTCTGGAGACGACGAAATGGTCGCCAAGCCAGGTTGACCGCGTGATTTGCCATCAAGTCACGGCCGGCCACC
Source organism: Deltaproteobacteria bacterium (assembly GCA_016194725.1). Classification (GTDB taxonomy): domain Bacteria; phylum Bdellovibrionota; class UBA1018; order UBA1018; family UBA923; genus JACQAX01. The sequence goes on along the minus strand of JACQAW010000359.1, from coordinate 12,696 downwards.
GCGCGGCCATTCTTGGGGCGCTCGAAATTCCGCTCGATCGCGACTTTTCGACCTTCGAATACCTTGGAAACATCGGAACCGTTTCGTTGCCGATGACACTGGCGATTGCAGCCGAGCGCGAAGTCGTGCGCGCGGGCGATCGCGTCGGCCTGCTGGGAATTGGCAGCGGGCTCAACTGCATGATGCTGGGAGTGGAATGGTGAGATATGGCGTTTAAACGCGAAGATTATCGTGACCTGTACCCGTTCAAGAGCAACTACCTGGACCGTGGCGAAAATCGTTACCACTACCTGGATGAAGGCAAGGGCGACGCCGTAGTGCTGGTGCACGGCAATCCCACCTGGTCTTTTTATTTTCGGCACCTGGTGCAGGCTCTGCGCGGCTCGAACCGCGTCATCGTGCCCGACCACATGGGCTGCGGCCTTTCAGACAAGCCGTCAGACAAGGACTATGCGTACACCTTGGAGCAACGCGTGTCCGATCTCGAGGCACTGATCGATTCTTTGAAGATCAAGGGCAAGATTACGCTGGTCGTGCACGACTGGGGCGGCATGATTGGCCTGGGCTGGGCCACCCGCCATCCCGAGCTCATCGAACGGCTGGTTATTCTGAACACGTCTGGTTTTCGGATGCCCAAATCAAAACGCCTGCCATTCACGCTCAGAATGGTGCGCGACGTGCGTCCGTTCGGCGCATTAGCCGTACGCGGCTTGAACGCCTTTGCCGGACTGGCCACGAGAATGGCAGTCAAACACCCGCTCAGCCCGCGCGTGCGTGCGGGGCTTACGGCGCCCTATGATTCGTGGCAAAACCGAATCGCCACGCTGCGCTTCGTACAGGACATTCCGCTGAACCCGGGCGACGCCAGCTACGATACGGTACTGGCCGTCGAAGAAGGATTGAAGCAGCTGCAGCACGTGCCCATGTTCATCGGCTGGGGCCGCCATGACTTCGTGTTTGACGACCATTTCCTGGCCGAATGGCAGGAGCGCTTTCCGAAGGCGCAGGTCAAGGTATTTGAAGACGCCGGCCACTACGTGCTGGAAGACGCGGCCGACCGCCTGATTCCCATGATTCGCGAGTTCATCGCGTGAACGCCAATATTGCCTCGCATCTGCGCCTGATGGCCGAGCGGTTTCCGCAAAAGGACGCTATCATCTTGTGCGCCAGCGGGCGAAAGCTCACCTTTCAAGAGCTTGACCAGGAAAGCGATCGCTACGCGCATGGGTTTGACGCTATCGGAATTCGCCGCGACACCAGCGTGGCCTTGCTGGTGCCACCAGGTTCTGAATTTTTCACGCTGGCTTTCGCGCTTTTTAAAGTTGGCGCAGTCATGGTGCTCATCGACCCGGGCATGGGTCTGAAAAACATGTTGCGCTGCCTGGGCGAAATCAAACCCCAGGCTTTTATCGGTGTTCCGGCCGCTCTAGCTTTGAAAACCCTGACCCGCACTTTGCCCACGGCTAAAATCAAAGTCACGGTTGGGCCCAGGATTTTCTGGGGCGGTCACCGCTTGAAAAAGCTGCGCAGCCGCAATTCCGAACGTTATGAAATGGCTGCTGCGCGCGCCAATGACCCGGCTGCCGTGCTCTTCACCACCGGCAGCACGGGGCTGGCCAAGGGTGCGCTGTATCGCCACGGCATGTTCGACGCCCAGGTGCGCACGCTGCAAAAGCAGTACGGCATTGGCTCTGACGAAATTGATTTGCCCACGTTTCCTCTCTTCGCGCTCTTTGATCCGGCCCTGGGCATGACCGCCATTATTCCCGATATGGATCCGCGCAAGCCGGCACTCGTGCGTCCCGAAAATATCATTGGACCGGTTCAAAAATACAAGGTGACCCATATGTTTGGCTCGCCAGCTCTGCTGGCTCGAGTGGCAAAATACGGCGAGGCAAAAGGCGTAAAGCTGCCCTCGCTTCGACGCGTGATATCGGCGGGCGCCCCGGTGCCGTCGCCGGTGCTGGCAAGCTTTGCCTCGATGCTGAGCCCGGGTGTCGAGATACATACTCCCTATGGCGCCACCGAAGCGCTTCCAGTGGCCACGATAGGCAGTACGGAAATCATCGAGCACACCGGCGCTGAAACCCAAAAAGGGGCGGGTACCTGCGTGGGGCGGCCCGCGGGCGAAATCGACATTCGAATTATTGGAATCAGCGACGACGCAATCGAAACCTGGTCGCCCGAGCTTGTCGTGGCGCCGGGTGCGGTTGGCGAAATCGTGGTGCGCGGCCCAGTGGTGACGCGCGAGTATTTTGCCCGCGAGGAAGCCACGAAGATGGCCAAAATTGCGGGTGAAGGCGGCCAGGTCTGGCACCGCATGGGCGACGTGGGCCGTTTTGACGAAAGCGGCAGGCTCTGGTTTTTCGGGCGCAAAGCCCACCGCGTGGTAACAGAGACCGGCACTTTGTTTTCCGATCCCTGCGAAGGGATCATGAACACTCACCCGAAAGTGTTTCGCAGCGCGCTGGTGGGCGTAGGCCTGCCGGGCAAACAGCGCGCAGTGATGTGCATCGAGCTGAGGCCCGGTGGCAGGCGCGAGCAGCTGGACGGTGAGTTGCGGCAACTCGCCCGGAGCAACCCCGTGACCAGCCAGATCGACACTTTTCTGGTACACCCGAAATTTCCAGTCGACATTCGGCACAACGCAAAAATTTTCCGCGAAAAGCTGGCCATCTGGGCCGCGCAAAGGCTGTCATGAAGGCGTTGGTTACGGGTGGCGGTGGATTTTTGGGCCGGGCAATCGTTGAGCGTTTGCTTGCGCGCGGCGACCAGGTGCGCAGCTTCGCGCGCGGCGACTATCCGGCGCTGCGCGAGCTGGGCGTGCAGGTTATACAGGGCGATCTGACTGACGTGGCGTCGGTGGCCGATGCCTGTGATGGAGTCGACGCGGTTTTTCATGTGGCGGCAAAACCTGGAATCTGGGGCTCGCGCGATTCGTTTTATGGGCCGAATGTCGTGGGCACTGAAAATGTCATCAAGAGCTGCCGCGCACACGGGGTGCGCAGGCTGGTCTATACCAGCTCGCCCAGCGTGGTGTTTGGGGGCACCGACCTGGAAGGCGTAAACGAAGATGTGGCATACCCGACGCGCTATCACGCGCATTACCCCGAAACCAAGGCCATCGCCGAACGTCTCGTCGTCGCGGCCAACGGGCCTGAGCTGGCAACCGTTTCGCTTAGGCCGCACCTGATTTGGGGCCCGGGCGACAATCACCTTGTTCCGCGCATTCTTGCGCGCGGGAGGGCTGGAAAGCTGAGACGCGTGGGCGCCGGCACCAACAAGGTCGACTCGATTTACATCGACAACGCCGCTGATGCTCATCTGCTTGCGGCCGATCGACTTGCGCCCGGGTCGGCCGTAGCCGGAAAAATATATTTTCTTTCAAATGGCGAGCCGCTCGAGCTGTCCACGCTGATTAACGGAATTCTGGCAGCGGGAAACCTGCCGCCCATGCAGCGCAGTGTCTCTGTCGGCGTGGCACGATTGGCGGGCAGCTGCCTTGAAACCGCCTACCGGATTTTCAATATCGCCGGCGAACCCGTGATGACCCGGTTTCTGGCCGAAGAGCTGGGTACCGCGCATTGGTTTGATATTTCTCAGGCCAGGCGCGACCTGGGGTACGCTCCACGAGTGACGATCGAGGAAGGGTTGAAGCGCCTGGGGCGGTGGCTGCACGCAGAACGTGATTGCGCATCCAGCGCCAGCCCAGTAAAAGTAAAGCTATGAAAGCCAACACCGAAATCGTTGATCGCATGCCCGATAACGCCGACAAATTCCTGGACCCCTTCTTCAAGCGCTTCGAGCTGCGCCATGCGCCACAGCCCTTGCAGCTTAACGAACGGGTTACCAAGAACTATCGTTTTCCCACGTTATATAGCGACGTGACTTGCGCGATCGGAATTTTCATGTGCGATTACCAGCAGGCAAAAGCTATTTTGCCTCATCCCGGGCTGCGGCCCGTACGCATGACCAAGGGGCGTTCGCTGGTGGTTTTCTCGTGCTACGAATACAAAAACGTCATGAACGTTTTGCCCTATAACGAAATTTCGATGATGATTCCCGTGCTCAACGAGCCGAAACTGGATCTTCCCATTCTGCCCATGGTGGCTGCCGGTTTTTTTCCGAGCATGGGCTATTACGTATTCAGCATGCCGGTGACCTCAAAGGAAAATCAGCTGCGTGGCAACAAGATCTGGGGTTTGCCCAAGGTAACCGAAGACATTGACGTGACCGAAGACCGCGGCGACTGCGTCACGGTGGCGCATGACAGCGACGGCGCCGCTTACTTCGAGCTGCGCGTACCCATGGCCGGAGCACCCAGCAAATTCGACGTCAGCACGAATCTTTACTCGAAGCTCGAAAACCGGTTTCTCACCAGCCGCACGAATTTCACGGCGTCGTTTAACGTCAACAAGCACATGGGCGTGCTGTTCAAGAAGGGCGCCAAGCCCGATCGGCCTTATTTGAAACTGGGCAACTCGCCGCGGTCGACGCTGCTGCGCGGGCTGGAAATCGAAGAACAGCCGTTTCAGTTCAGGTACGCCAAGCACATGAATGCGGCGTTTGATTTGCCTTACAAGGTAGTATGAGCCGCATGGCCGCCGGGGCTGGCCCGCAAGAAATGCGGGCTAAGTCTCCCTGGCTGTTCATTCCATCATTGTATTTTCAGCAGGGACTACCCGTAATTCTGGTTCAGCAGTTTTCGGTGCTGCTTTACAAAAAGCTGGGCGTGGCCAACGAGCAGATTTTGCTTTGGACCAGTTTGCTGGCTTGGCCCTGGATCATCAAAATGCTTTGGGGCCCGCTGGTCGACCTGACCTCGACCAAGCGCAGCTGGGTTTTCAGCATGCAGGTGGCAATCGCGCTGGCCCTGGTTGCGCTGGCCCTGGCGGTGAAGACGAAGGTATTCTTTCCTCTCACCCTGGGTATTCTGCTCGTGCTCGCGTTTCTTTCGGCCACTCACGACATCGCGCTGGACGGCTATTACCTGATCGCGCTCAAGAAAAACGAGCAGGCTTTTTTTCTGGGGTTCTGCTCGACTTTTTTCAGGCTCGCCATGGTTTTTTGCACCGGCGCGCTGGTTATTTTCGCGGGGCTTTGGGAAGAGCGTGGCGTGGCCACGGTAGATGCCTGGCGGCGCACGCTCTTCGTGGGCGCTCTGGTTTACGGCGTACTGGTGGCCTATGCCGGCTGGGCCATGCCAATAGCGGCAGAAGACAAACCCGCGCTGGCGCCGTCAAAAGATTTCGCGCCTGCCGCCTATTTTGAGGCTTTCAAGACTTTTTTCGCGCAGGACAAGGCCATTGCCGTTTTACTGTTCATTCTGCTTTATCGCTTTGGCGAGTCGATGGTGTGGAAGACCTCGGGGCTGTTCATGCTCGATTCACGCGCAGCCGGCGGTCTTGGCTTTGACACGGTTCAGACCGGCGCCGTGCTTGGCAGTGCCGGCGTCGTCGCGTTGGTCTTGGGCGGCATGTTGGGTGGAATGGCCGTAGCCAGGTTTGGATTGCGGCGATGCCTGTGGCCCATGGCCATCATGATGCACGTTCCTAATCTCATGTATGTTTGGGCGGCGTATGCTCAGCCGGGAACCGGCTCGATGTACTTCATCGTGGCCGTGGATCAGTTTGCATATGGTTTTGGCCTGGCATCCTATATGGTCTACACGATGTATATTTGCCAGGCCACGCGGTTTCAAACTTCGCACTACGCCATAGTGACCGCTTTGATGGCTGCGGGGGCGATGCTGGCTGGTATTCTGAGTGGTTATCTTCAGAACCAGCTGGGGTATTTCTGGTTCTTCATCTGTGTGTGCGTGCTGACCATTCCAGGAATGATTCTATTGAATTTTATTCCGCTCGAACAGGCCCCGGTGGCCGCGACATGAACGCCTTTCGCCTGGGAATTGTGGAAGGGTTTTACGGCAAGCCCTGGACCTGGCGCGAACGCGAGCAAGCCGCGGAGTTCATGGCGGCTAATGGTTATCGCACCTACCTGTATGCGCCCAAGGGTGACGAGTTTTTGCGCCGTCGCTGGCGCGAGCCCTGGCCCGAGAAAACCTTGCACGAGCTAAGGAACCTGTCCGCCTGCTTTCGCCGGCTCGGGCTTAGCTTTGGCGTGGGCCTTAGCCCCATTGATTACGATGAGGATCTAATTAAAAAAAAGATCGACGAAATCATCTCGCTGGATGTCGATCACATCGCCATACTTTTCGACGACATGAAAGGCGACGTGCCGGAACTGGCCGGGGCACAGGTAAAACTTGTTCATGCGGTAGCGGCACGCTGGCGCCATGGCCGGCTGAGCATGTGTCCCACCTACTATTCCCTTGATCCGGTGCTGGACCGAATTTTCGGGCTCAGGCCACCCGAGTACTTGCATGAGCTGGGGCAGTCACTGGATTCGGCGGTCGAGATATTTTGGACGGGCGAGCGAATCTGTTCGCAGTCCTATTCGACTGCGCATCTGGAGCAAATTGGCGCGGTTCTGGGGCGCAGGCCGCTGCTTTGGGACAACTATCCGGTAAATGACACCGAGACGATGAGCAAGGTATTGCACCTGCGCCCGTTTACCGGAAGGCCGGGCGCGCTGAGCGCCCACTTGTCCGGCCATCTGATCAACCCCATGCTGCAGCCAGTGCTTTCGCGCGTTCCAGCGCTCACATTGGTTGAGAGTTACAGGCAAGGCAAAGCCTACTCGGCAGATCAGGCATTTCATTCGGCTGCGGTGGCGGTACTGGGAAAACAGCTTGCCGCCTGCATCGAACGAGACGTCGTATTATTCCAGGATCTGGGTTTGGGAAAAATTGATCCGCAGATCGTCAGTGCGCTGCGCGCGGAATATTCCACTATTGCGCACCCGGCGGCGGCTGAAGTCGTGGGCTGGCTGGATGGCGCTTATACAGTCACCCACGAGGTGGTTTTAGGTCAGCAGTGAGCTGGAGTGCCGCCAGGCAAGCGCTTCTTCGAGCTGTTTCGCAACTTGCAGCAGCACTGCTTCGCTTTGCACCGGCCCCGTAAGCTGAACGCCGATGGGCAAGCCGCTCTTCGATACGGCGGCGGGTATGCTGATCGCGGGCTGCCCCGTGACATTGGCACTGGCCGTGAACGCGCCAATCTGCGCGACGTCGTGAAAGACCGTTTCCGGGTCACCCGACTGTGAATATGCTCCCACGCGCGGTGGCAGCATACCTACCGTGGGCGTGAGCCAAAGGTCAGTGCTGCCAGCCCAGGCCAGCAGCCGCGTTTCGAGCTGGCGGTGCAAAGCATGAATGTAGTCGGCCTTGAGTGCGCGGCCACCTTCGCGCAGCCAGCGCGTAATAGGCTGCGCTTTGCTCCAGCGCATGAGTGGCGTATTTGCGATCATGAACTGCCAGAGCGGCAGAAACTCATGAACGGTGACGTCGGGATAAGCTGTTTCGATGATCTCGTGTCCCATACCCGCAAGAGTTTTTGCCACGGCGGCCACGGCTGCGCGCACCTCGGCATCGACCTTCACGATGGGCGACTCCAGCGTCATGCGAATGCGCTGGCGCCCGGGTTTTTTCTTCGCGAGCCGGGCAAAAGACTCAGAGGGCGGCGTGGCCCAGTGAGGCTTGCCCGAAGTAATGCCCGCCATGATGTCGAGCAGCTCGGCGGTTTCATCCACCGTGCGTGTCAGCACGCCGCTGGTATAGATAATCTGGCGGTCGGCCATTTTAAACTGATTGATGAGCCGTCCACGCGCGGGTTTGAGCCCCACTAATCCGTTGAACGAGGCGGGAATGCGAATAGAGCCGCCGCCGTCGGTGCCCTCGGCAATGGGCAGCAGCCCACCGGCCACCGCTGCTCCAGAACCGCCGCTGGAGCCACCGGGCGTATGCTCGGAGTTCCAGGGATTTCGGGTTGGCGGCCGGATGTCGGGTTCGGTTATGGGAATCGCGCCAAGTTCCGAGGTCGCCAGTTTTCCCAGTATGACGAAGCCGGCGCGCCGAAGCGGCGCCACTGTCGCGTCGTCAATAGGCGATGGGAACGAGGGCAGCCATGCGCGCGAACCAAAACGCGTACGCATGCCTTTTACGAGGTGCAGGTCTTTGATGCCTATGGGAACGCCATGAAACGGCGGTAGCGGTTCGCCCGCCTTTACCGCAAGGTCTTTATGTCGCGCCTCGGCCATTGCCTTGTCAGGAAAAAAATCGACAAACGCCTGAATGCGCGGATTGTGGCGCTCGATTCTCTCCAGATAAAGGCGCGTCAGCTCTTCGCACGAAATTTCCCGCCTGACGATAAGCTTGGCCTGCTCAAGTGAAGTCTTTTCTAAAAGATTTGCGCCCATTAGAATTGACTATCGTGGGGTGCGGCGAACGTGTCAATTAAACATTCGCAGCAGAGCCAGCACCGGCCTGACGATAGTGCGCGTTGCGGCGGCTCTGTTGAACACATACGCGTGCGCCGCTACCGCAAGCAGCAGCCCGGATACCACGTCAAAGAAGTAGTGCTGCTTGGTGCTCATGGTCGAGACGGCCACAATGGTGGCCCAGACGAAAAAAAACAGCGTTCGCGGTTTGCTGCGCGCTGATGACCAAAGACTTAAGGCAGCGATATAGGAGCCACTCACGTGAAGGCTGGGCGCGCAGTTGGTCATCGAATCAAGACTGCGCATGCTCGTAAAAATATAAGCAGTCAGAAAATCGACACCAGCAGGCAGCGGAAATCGCGCGCGGGGATAGGTCGTGGGCCAAAGCCAGAAAATCACCACGCTGATTCCTGCGATAATGAAAAAAGCCTCGAGATATTTCTTTGCTTCCTTGATGCGGTTCTCGGCGAAGTACGGAATGCCGATCAGGATAAACGCGCTGAAATAAATCCAGATCGAGGCCGGCACAAACGGTACTACCTGATCAATGCTGGTGAACGGCAGGTACCGGGGCTCAAAAAGCAGCAGATGGTTCGAAGCCATATACAGGCTGAGGGCGAACGTGCCAGCGGCCAGGCCATAGGCCTGCTTGTATTTTCGCGGAATATTTAGCAGTGGCTGCCGTTTTTCCGGGATCTGAGTGGTCCGGTCCATGAGTCTATTTTACCAAAGAAAACGGTCGAGAAGATTATCCAACGGTATCAATGACTTGAATGCATATTGCCAAGCCTCCCAATTGCTTCTAATCTACCCCAAATGATGCGCTACAAACTGTTTGGAAAGTCGGGTCTTAAAGTCTCTGAACTTTGCCTGGGTACGATGACCTTCGGGCAGGAGTGGGGCTGGGGTTCCACGAGGGAAGAAAGCAAGAACGTCTTTGATCTTTACGTCAAAGCGGGCGGCAACTTTCTGGATACCGCGAATTTCTACACGGGCGGCTCGAGCGAAAAATATCTGGGCGAGTTCATCAAGTCCGAGCGCGAGCGTTTCGTGCTGGCCACGAAGTACACGCTCAACACCAACCCCAAGGACCCCAACTCCGGGGGCAATCATCGCAAATGCATGATGCAGTCGCTGGACGCGAGTTTGAAACGCCTGGGCACCGAATACATCGACATCTACTGGATGCACGCTTGGGACACGATGACGCCCGCGGAAGAAGTCATGCGCGTGTTCGACGACATGGTTCGCGCAGGCAAAATCATGTACGTCGGAATTTCGGACGCGCCGGCCTGGTGGATCGCCAAAGCCAACACCATCGCCAACGAGCGGGGCTGGACGCCGATTTCGGGCCTGCAGCTGGAATACAGCCTTATCGAGCGCACCATCGAACGCGAATATTTTCAGCTGGCCCGCGACCAGGACATGGCCGTCACCACCTGGGGCCCGCTGGGCGGCGGCGTGCTTACCGGAAAATACAACAAGAGCGCGAAGTCCGCGCCGGCCAAAGATTCGCGTTTGACCAGCGGAGCCTGGGCCGATGCCACCAAAACCGATCGCAATCTATCAATCGCGGAAGAAGTGCGAAAAATAGCGGACGAAACCGGACGCACCCCCGCGCAGATTGCCCTGAACTGGGTGCGCCAGCAGCAGCATCGCGGCAACGTGATTCCGCTTCTGGGAGCGCGAACCGTGGTGCAGCTTCAGGACAATCTTGCGTGCCTTGAGTTCAAGCTGAGCGACCAGCATCTGGCGCGCCTGACCGACGTAAGCCGTATTGCGATGGGTTTTCCGCATGACTTTCTGACGATGACGCGCGAAGCGGCGCACGGCGAAACGTTCGACGCAGTCGACAACCACCACGCCTTATAGCGGCTCAGCGTTTGAGCAGCAGCAGCCAGCCTCGCGGCGTGCCCAGCGCCGGGTTGGGCACCTGCATGGCTGCAAACAGCTCGGCTGCGGTGACCCAATAGGGTTTTTCGATCGCGCGATCCACGTCGGCCAGCAAAATTCGCGCGCCCACGCGCTCAAATCCCGCCACGGGCGAATAGTGAGGCGCTCCATCGTCCCTGGTTTTGTGTCCCAGAATCATGTCCTGGCAAAAGTTAACAACCACGGCGCGGTCGGCGTTGCGCAGACTGGCCTCTTCCACGTCCTGCACCAGCTGGCTCAGATTTTCGGGATACGCGCGCCGCAGGCGCACCTCGATGCGGTCGCGGTAAACAAGTTCGGTTGTCAGAGAAGCCTCGTGCAGGGCCATGCCGCGCGTGCGAAACTCGTCTACCGGCAGCCAGCGTTTGATCTCGGGCGACAGCCAGGCGGTTTCGGGCCGCTGCTCCAGTCCGATTGCGCGCGTGGCCAGCGCCAGTGAGGCCGGTCCGCACGTGCAGTCTTCGAGCTGGCGCGTTCCGCGGGCGTAGGCTTCGAGAATGTTTTCAAATGGCATGGGGGCCCCCTGTGGTTCTCGTCATCATATGTCGGCATTATATCGACTCTTTCCAGATGCACAAAGGATTGACACTGGGCATAGTCAAGTAATGAATAATTTCAATTACTTGTGATGGTCTCCCGCTTGCATTTCAAGGGGATAGAGAGACCGCGAGGTGAGCAATGTCCGATAACAAAATTTTCGCTTTTCCGATATTTGCGGCCGCCGCGACTCTATTGATCGGTGGTTACGCGCTGGCTTCGGACAGCCGTCCCATTCTGTTAAAAGCCGCGGTTTGCAAGCCTTCAAAAGACATTCCCGACCCTGTTGCCAGCGAGTTTCTGCGCATCAACCTGTTCGCGCAGTATTACGACTTCGCAAAGAGCGGCCCGGGCATGGCCATGGTGAAGATGAATCCACCTGAAAGCCTGAACCTCACCATGGAAATAGCCGTGCCTGTCGACTTTACCGTCAAGGACGGGGTGGTTACGATGGACTTCCCCACTGGCGGCGAAGAAAGCGATACTCCGATTTCTTTCAAGGCCGCGGATTTGATGAGCACGATGATTGACCCCATGGCGCCGCCGGTTCGAATTACGGTTCCCAGCCATCAGGGGCAAGTTGAGCTTTGGTGCGAAACCGCCATCAAGCTGCCCGTGCCGGTTGCTGTCGCCGAACAGAAGAAAGACGAAGGCAAGGACCCCAAGGCTGTGCCTGCTGCACCGTCCGCACTCGCATCTGTTCTAGCCCCCGCGCCAGCAGCCGGAGTTGACAGCCCTTCGGCAAAATAAGCGAATAGCCGAACCACCAAGCGGCCAGGTTCAAGGTCCCCGCTCGCCGGTGGTGCAGAGTTCAGGGCTCCGGCTCAATGCGCGCAGGCCAGGGCCTGACCCTGGAAAATGGCGAGCTTGAGCTTCAGCACTCGTATCGTGTCTTCGACAAAAGGAATTCGAATCTCGCTCAGGCGTTTGCCTTCGGCGTGTGACCAGAATTCGGTTATACCCAGCTTGTCGTTATCCGCATTGGCGGCTTCGGCCTTTTTGTACCAGGCGCCAAGCGAGCTGAAGACCTCTTCGACGTCCTTTTCGAGCAGCATATTGCCGCCTGAGGTGGCTTTTTGCTCTAACTCCTGAAGCCGAGAGTCTATCCAGGTCCGCGCCTCGATGGCGTTGCTTGCATAGACCTGTTTGCCGTCTATCATGATGATCAGCCCCGCCCCGGCTGCGGCCGCGGTCGTAAGCCTGCCCGCGGTGAACAGCTTCGTCAGCAGCGGCAGGCCCGTTTTCACCGCCCAGCCTTCAAGCGCGCTGGCGCCGACAAACATGCTGGCAACCGTGGCAACGCCTTGTGCGATATCCGAGATGATGTAGCCGGCGTTTGTCCATTTCAGCGACTTGTTCAGGTCGGCCAGCGCCTGGCCGGAATGTTTGAGCTGATTGTTCAGAACCACGATTTGCGTTTCGACAAGATCGCACGACGGCCTTGCCGGCGCTACCGCCGCGTCTGCCCAAACCTCGCTTATGAAACCACTGAGAACACCCACCAGAAGAATTTCAAAAATAAATGCCTTCATATGGACCTCCGTTGGACAGTGGCATTAAGCAACGCCCGTGCCATGCCAGGTTCCGGATGCCCCAATGGGATTGAGGGGTTGGAAAACCCTGCTTTTTGACACCATGTAATCGGGGCCATGGTGGCCCTTCTGCGGTCGTTACAATCAGATGACTATTACAATTGGACAGCTTCGCCCGCGATGGAATGCCTTCTTTCTTTTTTCAATAGATGCCCAAACCGGAACTGGAACCGGTACAGGATCAGGGACAGGGCCCGGTACCGTTTCGGGTACCGGACTCGGGACCCGGGCTACCGGCTCTGGATTAGTTTGTAGAGGTGGCCGCCCAGGCGGTGGGCTAGTTCTGCGTGGGTTTGGC
>JACQAW010000338.1 GCA_016194725.1 Deltaproteobacteria bacterium | reverse complement strand
GCGAGGGCACTGCTGCTCTCACATCAAAGGTGAATATAATGCTTAGTCAATTTCGGGCCTACCAACTCGCGGTCAGCTTCCACCATGCTTGCAGGCAAACTCAGATGCCGGACTACCTGAAAGATCAGATCAATCGCGCATCGTCCTCGATCGCTCTGAATCTGGCTGAAGGCTCAGGCCGTGCCACGGCTCGTGACCAGCTCAAGTTCTTTCATATCGCATTGGGCTCGCTTCGCGAATCCCAAGCGGCTCTCGATCTGGCTCCGAAGTCCTATCCCGTCCTGCTCAAGCAGGCTGATCTGCTTGGTGCTCATCTCTATCGTCTCTGTCATCAGAAACAGAAGCGCTAGCTTGGCTCGTTTACCCCGCACTGAAATAATCGGTGCGGGGTTTGCCTGGTCTAAATGAATGCGTCTTTCCGGCCTCTGAACGCCCGACAAACAAGGGGTTAAATTCCGGTTGTCAGTGTGGAGCCAGAGCATCAGCTGGAGAGCAAAGTAGAGTTTGGAGAAAGAGTGTTTGGCATGGCCTTCGCAATTCACTGATCTATGCTCAAAGATTTTCGTGCTTTTCAAATTTCGAAGGAATTCTATCAACGCTGTAAAACTATTAAGCTTCCTGCTTTTTTGAGAGATCAACTAGCCAGAGCAAGCTCCTCAATCGCCCTCAATTTGGCCGAATCCTCTGGTAAAAGGACCAGCAGAGATCGGGTTCGTTATTACACCATGGCGTTAGGATCGGTTCGCGAATGCGAGGCCATACTGGAGATCGAGAACGTTCAAGACCCCGTCGCCAAGGACCTCTTAAATCAGCTCGGCGCGATCTTGTTTAAGCTCTGTCAAATTCCGGTGGAAAATACCAAAGTGCCACAAAAGACCCGTGATGATGCGCAAGAAGATAGGTCTTAGCAACGTTAGCCTGCATTTATGGTCCAGCTAATCACGGCATCCATTGGGTTAAAAACCAGATTTCAGAGGGGAGTGTAAAGCCTCGGCATCAGCCTAAGAGTAAAGTACAGCTTAGAGCATCAGGTGGTTTTCACCAAAGCACAAGCGCACGCAGTGAAGTTCCGCGAGAGCGGGCATGATCCCATGGCTTGCTGCCCAAGAAATCCTTTCAGAATAGAATTGTGAGTCTTGGTCACCGCTAAAATGGGCCGAAATCAAGACATTTGTACTACTGTATCACCTGAGCTGTAGTCTTTACGGCAGCGCAGCTGGGGCAGGCTTCCTCGGCAGCCGCGGGCGCTGGAACCTTCTTGTCCAGGCTCTCGGCCACGGGGCTTTTCACCTCAGTGAGCTCTTTCAGGAGCTTCGAAGTCTTGCATTCCTGCGGTAACTTGTAATCGAAGCTTCCCTGAAGATCGTCTGCTAGCGTGTATGTCGTTCGCGCCGGGTCGTAGGTGAGAAAGAGCTGAGACCACCAGCCGTCGGGGCTCGCCCGGCCATTCTTGTCCATCGTCATGTCGCCACTCAGATGCCGTCTTGAGATCTGAACGGTCATATTTCTGATATCGATGAGGAGAACCTCGTCTCCCCAAACGGATTTCGCGAGAGGCGCGTAGTAGGCATCTTCGCTTCCCTTGTTGTAGCCCACATCGGAGTTATTGGAGAACGGATCTTTCCTGAGCTTGTCCAGCGCGGGCTGAAAATCCCTCTGCGCATACGCTGCATGGGGATAATAGGTCGAGCCGCTCGGAGTAGTATAGGATGTCTCCTTCTGAAATCCGTTCCGCTCCAGGAACGCGTTCATGAGCTTGAGTCGCTGCTCGTAGGTCGCCTGGAAGAGCGCGCCCTTCTCGCCGGTGCCGGCCTTTCGCAGCTCGCGCATAAGTTCGCGTTCCTCGAGTGTGAGCTTCGAAAGTGCGAAGTCGAGTTTCTTTCGCAGGTCGCTCACCTCGAGGTCCATCATCGTGGTCTTGAGGATCTGGGATACGACTTGGCAGGTCTCAGGAGTGAGGACCCCGGCCGTGCCTTCGGCCGCCGCAGTCAACGGCTGTAGATTTAGGGCAAGAATGCTTCCAAGTACGGCAATAATCGTTACTCGTTTCATAAGCGGCTCAACCTCACTTCTTGATTTAAATTATGGAACGTGGTCAGGCCAAAGGACACATACATTTTTGTCCCGATATTAAGAACAGGCACTACTCACGTGTAGCGCGCGAGAGGCCAATGAATGTCACACCCAAAATCGCCATTATCTCAAGTCAATAGGCGGCCACTCATTGCGCTTGTCACTATCGCGAGTCTTTTGAGGCAACTTTGTATTTTCTACAGTTATTTGGCAAAGCTTAAACAAGATCGCGCCGAGCTGATTTAAGAGGTTCTTGGCGACGGGGTCTTGAACGTTCTCGATCTCCAGTATGGCCTCGCATTCGCGAACCGATCCTAACGCCATGGTGTAATAGCGAACCCGATCCCTGGTGGTTCTTTTACCAAAGGCAGGAAGCCTAATGGTTTTACAGCGTTGATAAAATTTTTTTGAAAGTTGAAAAACACGAAAGTCTTTGAGCATGAATCAGCGGATTGCGAAGGCCATGCCAGCATAAACACTCTTTCTCAAGCTCTACTCCACTCTCCCGCTGATGCTCTGGCTCCACACTCACATCTGAATTTAAACCTCTTGATTTCGGCCAATTTAGCGGTGACCAAGACTCACAATTCTATCCTGAAAGTATTTCTTGGGCAGAAAGCCACGAGATCATGCCCGCTCTCGCAGAACTTCACGGCGTGCGCTTGTGCTTTGGTGAAAACCACCTGATGCTCTAAGCTGTACTTCACTCTTAGGCTGATGCTGAGGCTTTACTCTCCCCTCTGAAATCTGGTTTTTAACCCAATGGTTGATGGCGCTTGTCCCATGCTTGAATACAAGCATTGCTGGGCAACCTCATGATTGGAAGTGGCTGCCCGCACAGGAGCGCCGAAACTCAGCCTGGTCAGGTCGCGGTCGCCCAGGTTCCGAATCCGATCGGAATCCGATGAGAGACATCTGATCCGAGATCTGAAATCGGATTCTGATCAGAGGACTGACCTGTTTTAGACAAATCATGACGCGCTACCATCCGAGGCGCAGTTTTGTTCACAACGGCGTGCGTTTCCATTAGACTTGGCGTATGCCAAAGATCATCAAAGGCGCTCCGAAGCGAAAAAACGCATTTAGCCCGAGTGCATTTAACGTCTGCATTTTCTGCGGCTCGAACATGGGCAAAGACCCCATTTACAAAGAGCATGCGAAGGTGCTGGCCGAGGGCCTGGCCAAGGCGGGGGCCGGCCTGGTCTATGGCGGCGCCAGCGTGGGTATCATGGGCTTTATGGCAGATACCGTGCTGGGCGCGGGCGGCAAAGTATTCGGTGTCATTCCCGAAGCGCTGAAGGCGAAAGAGGTCGCGCACTCGGGCCTTACTGAACTGCGCGTCGTCAAGACGATGCACGAGCGCAAGAAGCTGATGTTCGATTTCACCGACGTATTTTTGACGTTTCCGGGCGGCTTCGGCACCCTGGACGAGACTTTCGAAATCATTACCTGGAAGCAGATCGGTATTCATCACAAACCGCTGATATTCCTGGATATAAATGACTACTATAAGCCGCTTATTGAGTTTATCGACAAGGCGGTGGCATCTGGATTCATCAAAGCCGAACATCGGCAATTGTTTCAGTCTGCCAGCGGGGCAGAAGAAGCCCTGCAACTGGTTGCTCAGAGCCGGGCAGAGCGATAGTCTTAAGGAATGAAGACCAATCCGCTGGCGATTATTCTGGGGTTATCCGCTTTTTTCTTCGTCGTCTTTCTGGCTGTCGCGGTAGGCACCGTGATGAGTCTGAGCCCTAACCGAAGCGAACGGAAACTTTTCGGCAAGAAGGACAACAGCATCGGGATTATCGAGATCAAGGGGGTCATCACCGAATCCAAAAAAGCTTTGGATCAGATCGATGCTTTTGCCGAAGATCCGTTGATCAAGGCGGTCATCATTCGCATCAACTCCCCGGGCGGCGCGGTGGCGCCATCACAGGAAATTTACGACGCCATCAAACGCCTGGGCAAGAAAAAGCCCACCTATTCCTCGATGGGCAGCCTGGCCGCCAGCGGCGGCTATTATGTCGCGTGCGGAACGAAAAAAATCTTCGCCAATCCCGGTACCATTACGGGCAGTATCGGGGTGATTATGCAGTTCGCCGATGCGTCCAAACTTTTGCAATTCGTGAAGGTTAACCCTTACAATATCAAGACCGGCAAGTTCAAGGACATCGGAAATCCGAACCGCGAGATGTCCACCGACGAAAAAGCGCTGCTTCAGGACATGATCGATAATGTGCTGGGCCAGTTCCGGCGCGCCGTGGCCTTGGCCCGCGGGCTTACGATGGACAAGGTCATCGAGGTTTCGGACGGGCGAATTTTTTCGGGCGAGCAGGCCAAGGAAATCAAGCTGGTCGATGAGCTGGGCGGCCTGAATGAGACGGTTGAGGCGATCGCAAAAGAGGCAGGCATTAACGGAAAGCCGCGGCTGGTTTACGCCGGCAAGAAGAAGCGCGCGATCGAAAAGTTCTTCGGCGAGTTTGAGGAGGACGAGGAGTCACGGTCCGATATCGGAGCGGCAGGCCTGGGAGCGCTGGTGCGTGACGTATTCGGGATGGCTGGCGGAAGCTTGCTAGGCGCCGTCTCATCATCCTCGGCGACCCATATGGTCGGCCCCCTGTTCCTGCTGCCGTTTGCGGCGCAATAAGGCGCGAAAAGGGGCGAGGTGCTTCAAATCGTGCTTACCATTCTGGCGTTTGGTTCGGCGGTTGCCGGCGATCTCGAGAGCGAGACGGCCCATCTCGAAAGCTTGAGCCGCGCGAACAGGCTGACTGCCGCACAGGCCCTGCGCTTGGGAGAGATTTATTTTTTGACTTCACGCTGTGGCGACGTCGCCAAGGTGGTTCGCCGCTTTTTCACAGACAGCTCGAATGAGCTGGTCTGCGCCTGCGCAAAATCCTGTATGGGGCATACCGAGCTCGCCAGGCTTGCGCGCTTTCGAAGCGATTTGGCGAAAAAAATTCGATGGAAAGATCAGCGCTTTCAGGAAGACTGGCGTAAGGTCGAGCACATGCCAGAAGCACGCTATTGGGCGCTCAAATATCTACGGTCCACTCCGGAATCCTTTCGTGACCCGGTGCTGCGTGAAGCCCGGAGCGAACTTGAAAAGTCATTGGAAAGCCTGGAAGTGAAGCCATGAGTGTTCGGGATGCCGCACGCCTTTATATCGATGCAATTCTGGCGGGTGGTGAGCCAGGCGTGGCGGCGGTTGATTTTACAGCCGGACTGGGCGCCGAGGATCGCGCATTGTTTCAGGAGCTGTCGCTAGGCACGATTCGCGAGTGGATGTTTTTGGACTGGGTAATCGCAAAATATGCTCCCAAACCGCCTCGGGGAACCTTGCGGACCGTTTTGAATCTTTCGTCGTATCAGCTGTTGTTTCTGACTCGCGTGCCGGACTACGCGATATTTTCGCAGGCATCGGCCATTAGCAGCGCCCTAGGGGTATCGGAGCCGGAGCTGAAGTTCGTCCACGGAGTTTTGAAAACCATTCAGAAAAACAAGGACAAGCTGCTCGATATTCGCGAAGCGTCGCTGGAGCGGGCACGCAAGGGAACTCCGCCCGAAAGCGGGCTGGAATGGGCCACTCTGAACTTACCGCAGCCATTGTTGGACGCCCTGACGGTAGTCGAGGACAAAG
>JACQAW010000337.1 GCA_016194725.1 Deltaproteobacteria bacterium | reverse complement strand
AGGTCAAAACCGACATTGCGATCAAGAAAAAAAGCATAAAGGAGATTCACGAAATTACCAAGAAAGATGGCGATATAGAGGACTCGCATCACCTGAAGCTTTGATTTCGTTTTATCCATTTTCAGTAGTCAGTTTTTCAAGGCTTTTTCGAAGCTCTTTCGGATCGGCTGCGTTTTGACGCATCAACTCCGAAACCTCTTCCAAATGGATCTTGTCATCACGCGAAGTTTCGCCCAGGGCGGCCTGGAATTCCTTCAGCGTGAGTTTATCCTTGATGAACTCTATGCACGCAATACACATTGAATCTGCCCTCCGGTCTGGCTACATTATACTGCGGGTCAATTAAAATGAATATCGACGTCCTTTTTTGGGTCATGTTTCTGGCGGTCGCGGCCATCTTCCTGTGGCGGCTATTTCATAATCAAGTGGCGCTTCACCGTATTGAGCAGGGCACCCTTCCGGAGTTCGGAACCGACACCAGGCGATCACTGGATGTCGCGGGCGTGCGTGGCGAAGTCCATTATCGGGCCGCCCGCCACGGTAAATATCCCTCTCCTTCGTGCCTTCATGTCTCTGTTCCAGCAATAAGGGGGCAGGCGTTTTTCATCTCTCCCCAAAAAGATGTCGATAAGACGTTTGAAGGCCTGGGTTTGACGGGCGAAGTGACGCTGGGCAACCCCGAGCTTGATGCGCGGTATTTCATTGCCAGTCCCAATCGGGCCGGTGTGCAGGCTTTATTCAGTGACCCGAAAGCTGAGGCGTTCTTCAAGACCGCGGCGGCGATTCCGGGGCTCGATCTGATCTATCTTGCCAACGGGCACCTTGGTATTCGCCTGAGCCCGCTCTACAACCCCGACAATCGGCCGCTTGATGAGGTGGCAAAGGTTTATATGACTGCTCTGGCCGAGTTCGGGGAATCGGTGCGCGCGCAGATGCCTGGCGCCGGTAACCGGTCGGTGGATTTTTTCGCGAATATGAATGTGATGTTCCGATCAAGGCGGTTCAAGTCCTGGTGCAGTATTCCACTTATCGCCGCTAACATTGCGGTCTGGATTGCCTTTGCCGAGACCCGCCCTTTGCATGTCATGGACGCCATAGTGGTCACGGGTGGGGTAAGTCTTGTGATTGCCGCTTTGGTGCTGCTGGCGCTGCGGCGCGAGCTGCACGATCTTTCCCTGCCGGGTTCCATGCTAGGTACGGCATTGATTCATCTGTCGACCTTCGCCGTCCTGATCGGTGCCTCGGTCGGACTTATCTTCAATGGCCGATGGGACAGGTCTGCGTCCCACAACTCGGTGCTGCCTATCGTCTCGAAATCTTCCCGGGTCCATAACAAAACCCGCCAATATTACATTAAGGTGCCGTCGCCAGACCACCCCCTGGTTCCAGGTCAGGACTTTCTTGAGTTCTCATTGCGGCAGGCCGCGTGGCAGGAGGTCGTGCCTCAGCGCCACCGGCTATCGCTTGACTATCACGATGGCTATTTTGGCATCAAATGGATCAAGGGCTATCGCGTCGACAAGAGCGAAGCTGCAAATTAATGGCAGGAATTGTCGCTGCTTCCGGCGTCAGCCCGAACCGGTAGCGCCAACAAGCAGTCGGCCTGCGCCGCAACGCCATCCGCCCAATCGCCCGACGCCTTGATCGCCAGAGCATCTTTATTCCCCGGCCAATGCAGATGAATGCCATCGGGCTTGGTGCTGGGCGGGGTAGGGCTGGCCTTGGGGTACGTCGAGAAATCCCGGCTGTCGACGAACTGACACGGTGGTTTTCCGGTTTTCTCGGCGGTCAGCTTGATGGCCTCTTTGATGATTTTTACTTTGTATTCCACTCCCGCCGCATCAAAGCCATGAGGCCGCGTCATGTTGGGTGGTCCCATCCACAGGCAGCGGTCGCTCGTTTTCATCGCGTCTTCCAGCAACTTTTGCGTGTCCAGAACTTGTTGCGCCCGTATTTCGGGCTGCATGCCGAAGTTGGTTCCCAGCACGATGATCGAAATTCGGCGCTCGTCGTCGGTGCGGCGGCCTTGTGCTTTCCAAAGATCTCTTAGCGCGTCGGTGTGCAGCTTTTTGCAGGCGCGCGGACGCGGGGGATTGATGTTTGAGCCATCACGAAAGCCACAGGGCGTGGTGAACGCATTATTGGTCCACTGCGCGGGGGCCGAGGCGCCGCTGGCCAGAAAATCAAATTTGGTGTTGGGCCGGTTGCGCAGCCAGTGGGCCAGCTGTTCGCCAAAATGACCTACGCCATGCGAGTCGGTGATGACGACGAAGCGGTCGTTCTTCGGGCCAGCGGCAGCCGCGTCGGCATCAGCTTTCGCAGCCCGCGCGGGAATCAGTAAAAGCAGGAAAATCAGGCCCAGTGGCATAGTCCGGAATCTGTTCATCTATTTGGAGCTCCCGTCTTTTGCAAGCGTATCGCGCTTTGCGGTTTTTGGGTAGGCCGGCACGGGTGTGCTAGGCTCGCGGAAAGTGGCAATTTATACTTACGGCCTTCGGGCGCTGATCGGACTGGGGCTGGCCTATGCGGCGCTGGTGGCGCTTGTTTACCTGGTGCAGGATCGACTGCTTTTTTTTCCGCAAACCAAGCCCTTCAAGGAATGTGATCTGGCTGCGGTTTCGGGTTTTGAGACGGTGGATGCCAAAAAGGATGGGCATGAAATTCGTCTTTTCCTGCGCGAAACGCCCGGGGCACGGGGCTGGCTGATCATGTTTCACGGCAATGGCAGCACGGCCTGCGACAGTATCTATTACTGGGATGGGCTGCGCCAGCTGCCGTTGAACTTCGTGTTCGCGGAATATCCTGGTTATCAGGGCGACGGGCTTGTTCGTCCTTCGCAAGCGCTTCTGCTCGAAAACGCGGTGGCGGTTTACGACTACCTTGCGGCTCGAAATAACGGGCGCCTGCCCGTTTTGCTCATGGGCGAGTCGCTGGGCACGGGAGTGGCCACCTATCTGGCGTCTTTGCGCGCGGTTGCCGGGCTGGTTTTGCGCACGCCTTACACTTCGATTGCCGATGTGGGCGCGGGCCACTATCCCTTTCTGCCTGTCCGGTGGCTGACGCGAAACCCTTTTCCTGCGGCGGAGTGGGCGTCCGCGGTAAAATGCCCGGTGCTGATTCTGCACGGCACGCGCGACAGCACGATTCCGATTGCTAACGCAAAGCAGCAGGCAGCTCGTTTCCCGGGGGCGGCCCCGCAGTTCATCGAGATCGAGGGTGCGGACCACAATGACCTTTCCGAGGTTGATCCGAAGCGGTTTTTCGGCGCGATCAGCTCGTTAGTCGCTCAGGTGCTGGCCATTACCGGCAAATAAATACCAGTGAGTTTGCAGCTCGAGTTGCGGTAAAATAGGGGATGGACTTGGCACCCTGGGGGGCGCATTGAGGTTCACCCTCATCGCCGCATTTATTTCAGTTGTTTTCGCGAGCTTGGGCTCGGTCGTGCATGCCGGCGATTCGCATTGCATGGCCCCGGCGTTTGAGTGGCTGCCACCCGGAAAGGTGACCGGGCTCACGCGCATTTTCAAAGAGTGCCGCGAGTCGGGCGGGCCATTGCTGCTGGCGACGCGCCACTTTGAAAAAGCCGGCAACGCTTATTACGAGCTGGTGGACGCCGACTCATTAGAGACTATGATTTCACCCGCCGGTTGCGTGCGCTGTGCTCGACCAGCAGGCGCGCCAGCTGCTGCGCATCGTTTGGATCAACCACACGCTCACGCACCCGTACAACACGCGCCTGCCCGACGATCAGAACTTTTTGCTTGAAAAGGGAGTCAACATCGACCACGAAATTCTGGGACTCGAAAAGATGCTGCTCGAGTTTGGCGTCACGCCCTCGGTATTTTTTCGCTTTCCGGGGCTGGTGGGCAACCGCGCGCTCGACGACACGCTTCGAAACTACTTTCTGATTCCCATTGGCAGCGACGCCTGGCTGGCCAAGCACGAGGCGCCCACGCCCGGCAGCGTGATTCTGATTCACGGCAATGAGAACGAGCCGGCAGGGGTTGCCGACTTCTTGAAATGGCTCGACCTGCACCGTGGGGACGATTTGTCGCTCCTTGGCATGGCCGAGCTTTTTCAGTAGGGCCATAAAGTCCCGTTCTTCCAGCTGAAAATCAAGCTGTCGGCATTTAATTCCTCTCCACGGCGCGGTCCGTGGCGCCGATAAGTGGTCAGAGGATTTCAATGATGAGTTCCGGAAAAGTACGTCCTATTCTTTTGCTCGAGATCAACGAAGTGTCGTGGCGCCTGCTGGACCGGTTCAAGGACCGTTTTCCAAACATCAAAAAGTTTTTCGCGGGCGCGCAGACTTACACGACCACGACGGTGGACAGCGGCGAGCTGTCGCCGTGGATCACCTGGCCGTCGTTTCATCGCGGCCTGTGCGACAAGGAGCATGGCAGCGGATTTCTGGGGCAGGACCCGGCAACTTTCAAAGGCACGCCGATCTGGGCCGAGTACCGCAAGCAGGGCCACGCAATTGGGATTTGCGGCTCGCTGCAAAGCTGGCCTCCCAGCGAGGCGGGGCCCGGCGGGTTTTACATTCCCGACACGTTTGCGCACGATGCTACGTGCATTCCGGCTTACGTCGAGCCGTTTCAACGCTTCAACCTGAGCCAGGTGGCGACCAACGGACGCACGGTCAACTCAAGCTCGATGTTCAGCAAAGAGATTCTGCCCTTGATCGCGTCGCTGCCCAAGCTTGGCATCCGGCCAGCCACGCTGGCAAAGGTGGGGCAGCAGCTCGTGGAAGAGCGCCTGGACACGGTGAAGCTTTCGCGCCGGCCTGCTTTTCAGACGATATTGATGTGGGACGTTTTCAAGAACCTGTTCGATGCGAACAAGCCGCCGGCATTCTCGACCTTCTTCACCAACCACATTGCCGGAGTGATGCATCGGTATTGGAATAACCTGTTTCCGGAAGACTTTGGCCCCTCGATGAAGGGCCAGCCCACGCCCTATCTGAACACGATGGTTTTCGCGCTGAACGTGCTCGACGATATGCTGCGCGAGGTGATGGCGTGGTGCGAGCAGAACCCGGAGCTGGTTGTCGTATGGGCCGCCAGCATGGGGCAGGACACCGTGCATCGCGACTCCGATGGCCTTGAGCTTGCCGTCAACGACTCCCGCAAGCTGATGCAGATTTGCGGGCTCGAGCCCGTGCAGTTCAAGCCTCTGCTGGCGATGGTGCCCCAGATCGCAGTCGAGTTTACCGACGCCGCGGCGCTTGCCCAGGCCCGCTCGAGATTACAGGCCTGCACGACCACCTCGGGCCAGCCCTTGTTTCGCATCGAAGGCTCGAACCTGAATCTCAGCATCACCTGCATCAATCCCAAACGGGTCGATATTGAAGCCGGCTTTTTCAACTGCGATGGCGGAAGGGTGACCTGGGAAGACGCGGGAGTGCGGGTGGTGCAGACGACGCCGGGCACGGCCTATCACATTCCCGAGGGCACGATGGCGGTCTATCGGCTCGGGCACGAGCCAAACGACGCCCGCACCCGCATGAGTGCGCGTGACGCGAAAAGTTTTCTGCTCAAGCTGGGTGGGCTGTCCGTAGCGGCCGCTCAGACCGCAGTACCTGAGAAGGTCAAACGCAAACGGCGGGCGCGGGGCTGAGCTGCAAGACAGATTGCCTGTGATAAGCGTGCTCCTGGCGCGGCCGCTAGGCTGCCGGATTACCGGTCTCGGTGATGATCGGAAGCTGGATTGAAATTTTCACGGTGAAGAGCGCCCCCTTGCCGGGTTCGCTATTCACCTCGATCGTGCCGCCATGGCATCGCAAAATCTGGGTGACGATATAAAGGCCCAAGCCAAGGCCGGCGTAGTGGCTGCCCGAGGCGGCCCGTTCGAAGCGCTCAAAGATGCGCTTCTGATCCTCGATCGCGATTCCAATACCCTCATCGCGAAAAGTCATGACGATTGCGGCGTCCTGCTGCTGGAGGGAGATTTCAACCGGCTTTCCTGCGCCGTACTTGATGGCGTTTGTAAGCAGGTTGATGACCACCTGCTCTATACGGAAGCGGTCCCAGTGCACAAGCCGTGGCATTCCGGGCTGCACCGTGAGCTGACATTTCGTTTCGGCCAGCGGGCCTCCGCAAAAACGCTCGACGACATCTTCGAGCAGCTCGACAAGGTTAAAGTCTTCCAGCTGCAGATTCAGCTTTCCCATGTTGATGCGCGAAATATCCAGCAGCTCATCGATGAGGCGTGTGAGCCGGGTGATCTGCTTGTTCGAGATATCCAGCATCCTGACCACCCGTTCAGGGTTCAACTTCTCAAGGCCGCCGGCGTTGAGAGTGCGCTGGAGCAGCTGAGTTTGCAGCTTGAGCGGGGTGAGCGGGGTCTTCAGCTCGTGCGAAGCGATCGAAAGGAACTCGTCCCGGGTTCGAATCGCGGTTTGCGCCTGCCGGTATAGATTTGCGTTGTCTATGGCAACGGCAGCTCGGCGCGCCAGGTCTTTGGCCATGAGCAGGTCATTGTCGTCATAGCGGCCCGCGATGCCTGCGCTCAGGGTGAAGATACCAAGAATTTTTTCCCGCGCGATGAGCGGCAGCACGATGGCGGGGTTGGCTCCGTCGGACGCGTTGGTGTAGAACTGCGCCTTGCCCGTCTTCAAGACGTTGCGGGCCGTGTCGGCCAGGGCCCGCGAAAAATCTGAGTTCAGTGTTTCGTTCTGGGCGCTGACCAGCGGCCTGATCTTTCCCGATTCGTCGACCAGGTCGATAGCATAGGAGTTGGCCAGCCCGGGCACGGCAAGTCGGGCCACCCGGGCAAGCGTGGTTTCGTAATCGAGTGATTCGGCCAGAAGCAAGCTGGCCTCGGCCAGAAAATCAGAGCGGTTCTTGTTGGTCTTTAGGATGATCTCGGCTTCTTTGAGCCTGGTGACGTCCACCGAAAGGCCCCTCAGCTCCTGCTCGGGTCCCGCACCCCGGTAGGCCCTGCGCACTCCGGTATTCAGCCAGACGGTGCGGCCGTCGGGGGTAAGAAAGCGGTGCTCCAGATTCAGCTCTTTTTTCGAATCGCGAGCCGCCGCGAATAAGCCGAGCAGCCGCTGCCGGTCGTCGGCATGGCTGTGAAGGGTCAGGAAATCAGGCTCGGACAGCCATTGATCGAGCGGATAACCCAGGATGGTCTCGGCGCTGCGGCTTACAAAGTCAATCGTCAGCGATTCCGGGCTGACGGACCAGACAATCGCATGCGTGACTCCTTCGAGCAGGTCGCGATAGCGCTGCTGCTCAGCCTGCTCCCGCTTCAAGTGCTTGAGCTCCAGATAGGCAATCTGGCGTTCGCGATGCCGGCGCTCATTGGCGCGCAATTTCATTTCAGCCTTCAGAAGACGGCGGGTTTGCCTGGTCAGCTGCGCGAAGACCGCAACCTTCGATCTTAAGATATGCGGATCGTAAGGCTTATGAATATAGTCGACGGCACCGTGATCGTAGCCTTGCCTGATGTTCTGCTCGCCCAGGTCGATCGCGGTGACGAAGATGATGGGGATTTCGCGAGTGCGCGGGTTGTGTTTGATGAGCGCGGCGGTTTCGAGGCCGTCCATGCCGGGCATCTGCACGTCCATCAAAATCAGGGCGGGGCAGTGGTCGAGCAGGTAGCGCAGCGCCTCGTTTCCCGAGGTGGCGTTCACCAGATTGTAATCCGGCTGTTTGAGCACCCCGGCCAGCGCGACCAGGTTTTCGGGCAGGTCGTCCACTAGTAAAATATCAATGAGCTCCACAATGCTCCTTCACCAGCGACAGGATTTCATCGATCCCGATCGGTTTTTTGATGTAACTGGTGCTGCCAAGGTCGATGGCTTTCTGCTCGGTGTGGGAATCGGCGGACATGATGATGATGGGGATGCCAGCCAGCCGGGCGTCGATTTTTTTCTCGGCCATGAACTCCGCCCCGCACATCACCGGCATCATCAGATCCAGCAGGATCAGTTCCGGCCTGTTTTTCTCACGCAGCAGCTCGAGGGCAATTCTGCCGTTTTTCGCGGAAATCACGCGGTAACCGGCATCCTCGAATACGTCCCGAAGGGAGTCCCGGATATCCTCTTCGTCTTCGACAATCATTATTTGTGGCGACATCGTCAGTTCTTAGTTCAATGTGCGCAGCGCCAGCAAGTTCAATTTATAGCGGACGTATAGCTATTTCATTGCAGTTTGTCTGATCTAAAAAAACAAAAATGCGATCCGTGGGCTTGCATCGCGTGAAGTCGAAATGCTAACTCGTTGGCAATTATTTTTACGGAAAAGGAGCCGCGTTTGAAAACTACCGATACTGAATCCGATAAATCCGGCGAAGCCACCCACGCGATCGAGGTGAAGAAAGGAAAGCTTTCCACCAAACGCGTCGTGCGCGACGCCTCTTCGGAGTGGGATGCCCTTTCGCCCACCAGCCGCGACGAGATCGAGCAGCTGCTCGAGGTATTGAAGTCGGTGAAGAGCGGCGATTTCTCGATCAGGTTGCCCTATGAAAAAGGCGGAATCCTGAGCCGCTCCGGCGAGCTGCTCAACGACATCATCGGCTTGAACGAGCACATGGCCAATGAGCTGCTGCGCGTGGGCAAGATCGTGGGGCAGGAAGGGCGCATGACCGAGCGCGCTTCGGTGGGCCCGGCTAAAGGGTCGTGGGCGACCAGCGTGAACTCGGTCAATCAGCTCATCTCCGATCTGGTCGCGCCCACCAACGAGGTTGCGCGCGTGATCACGGCAGTCGCCAAGGGCGACCTTTCACAGAAAATGTTTCTCGAAATCGAGGGGCGCCCGGTGCGCGGCGAATTTTTGCGCATCGGCACGACGGTGAACTCGATGGTCGACCAGCTCAATTCGTTCGCGGCCGAAGTGACGCGCGTCGCGAAAGAGGTGGGCAACGAAGGCAAGCTGGGCGGGCAGGCCGAGGTGAAAGGGGTGTCGGGAACCTGGAAGGATTTGACCGATAACGTGAATGGCTTGGCGAGCAACCTGACCAACCAGGTGCGAAACATCGCGAAGGTGACGACGGCCGTCGCCAAGGGCGACTTGTCGCAGAAAATCACGGTTGATGCCAAGGGCGAGATTCTCGAGCTGAAAAACACGATCAACACCATGGTCGACCAGCTCTCGTCATTCGCGGCCGAAGTGACGCGCGTCGCGAAAGACGTGGGTAACGAAGGCAAGCTGGGCGGCCAGGCCGAGGTGCGCGGCGTTTCGGGTACCTGGAAGGATTTGACCGAGAACGTGAACGTGCTGGCCGGCAACCTGACCAACCAGGTGCGAAACATCGCCAAGGTTTCCACCGCCATCGCCAACGGCGACTTGTCGCAGAAAATCACGGTCGATGCGCGCGGTGAAGTTTATGAGCTGAAAAACACGATCAACACCATGGTCGATACCTTGCGTTCGTTCGCCGCAGAAGTCAGCCGCGTGGCCAAGGAAGTCGGGACCGAGGGAAAATTAGGCGGTCAGGCCGACGTCAAGGGCGTGGCCGGCACCTGGAAAGACCTGACCGACAACGTCAACACGATGGCCTCCAATCTTACCGTGCAGCTGCGCGACGTTTCGAAGGTTGCTACCGCGATTGCAAACGGCGACCTGGGGCAAAAAGTGACGGTCGACGTGAAGGGAGAAATTCTTCAGATCAAAGACGTGATCAACAAGATGGTCGATCAGCTCAACTCGTTTGCCGCTGAAGTCACGCGTGTCGCGAAAGAGGTGGGCACCGAGGGCAAGCTGGGCGGGCAGGCCAATGTGAAAGGCGTGGCCGGTACCTGGAAAGACCTGACTGACAACGTGAACGGCCTGGCCAACAACCTTACTGATCAGGTGCGAAACATCGCGAAAGTCACGACGGCGGTCGCCAACGGCGACCTGTCGCAGAAAATCACGGTCGATGCCCGTGGCGAAATTTATGAGCTGAAAAACACGATCAATACGATGGTGGATACCTTGCGCAGCTTTGCCGCCGAGGTCACCCGTGTCGCCAAAGAGGTGGGCAACGAGGGCAAGCTGGGCGGCCAGGCCGACGTCAAAGGCGTTTCTGGTACGTGGAAGGATTTGACCGACAACGTGAATGGCTTGGCGAGCAACCTGACCAACCAGGTGCGAAACATCGCCAAGGTGACGACGGCCGTCGCGAAGGGCGACCTTTCGCAGAAAATCACGGTCGACGCTCAGGGTGAAATTCTGGCGATGAAAAACACGATCAACACGATGGTCGACCAGCTCAACTCGTTTGCCGCTGAAGTCACGCGTGTCGCGAAAGAGG
>JACQAW010000349.1 GCA_016194725.1 Deltaproteobacteria bacterium | reverse complement strand
TTCATGCACTTCATCGCGTTGACGTTCGGCTTCGCCATCGCGTTCGTGATTGAAAGGATGCTGCGACTCTACGCAACATATTATGTCGATGGCTCCTCCTTCATGTTCGAGGTCCAAAAATATATTTTGGCCAATGATCTCGACGGGGCAATCCGCCTCTGCAACGGGGCAGGCAAAGCCGCTCTGCCCCGAGTCATCAAAGCAGGCCTGCAACGCGCCAGCCGCGACGACACGCAAATTCAAAATGCCATCGATGCCGCCAGCCTTGAGGTCGTTCCCAAACTCGAAAAACGACTCAACTATCTGGCGCTCATCGCCAACATCGCCACCTTGCTTGGACTGCTCGGCACCATTACGGGTCTGATCAGCAGCTTCGGGGCCATTGCCATTGGCGAGGCCTCCAAGCGCCAGGAAATTCTGGCCAAAGGCATTTCTGAAGCCATGAACTGCACGGCCTTCGGGCTCATCGTCGCCATCTCCACGATGGTGCTGCACTCGGTTCTTTCCACGCGCGCCACGCGCATTGTGGAGGACATCGATGAGTTCGGCGTAAAGCTTCTCGATCTTCTGTCAGCTCGCAAGTATCGCCACAGCTCAGAGAAGCAGGGATCATAATCCGGGCGGAGAACCCTTAAATGTTCAGAACACCCAGCTCCAGGCGAAAATCAGCACAACAGGAAGTTCAGCTGAACCTCGTGCCCATGCTCGACGCCCTGGTCACTCTGGTGTCCTTTCTGCTGCTCACCATGGGTTACATGGCCATCGCGGTCATCGACACCCCCGCGCCAATGGTGGCGCCGGCAGAAGAGCAGGTGGAAAAAATAGAAAAGGACAAACCCCTGCAGCTTACCGCCCATATCCTCAAGGACAAGATCATCATCTCGGACTGGAGCGGCTCGCGGGAAAACCATGAGATCAAAACCGTTCCCAATACCGCACCCGATGCCAAGCCCGATGACGTGCGCTATGACCTCGAAGCGCTGCACAAGCTGCTGATCGATATCAAGACACGACATCCAAAAGAGAAACAGCTCATTCTCAAGCCCGATGCCGACATCCCATATGAGCAGATCATCGGCGTCATGGATGCCGCACGGTTCTTTGACAAGACAGACGTGGTGCCGTCCAATCTGAAAACCAAGGACGTCAACAACGGCAACGAAGTGCCTGATACCAACCTTTTTCCAGAAGTCGTCTTCGGGAACATCCTATCCTCATGAGAAGATCAATCCGGAACAGAAAATCGCGACGCAAGGTCAAGAAGGACTTCGACCTGCCGCTCACATCCATGATGGACATGCTCATCATTCTGCTCGTCTTTCTGCTCAAGAGCTACTCCAGCAGCGCCATCGCGTTCACCACCTCGAACAACATCCAGCTGCCCAACTCCATGGCCATGGAAGCGCCGCCCGATGCGGCCAACCTGATTCTCGAGCCCACCGGCCTGGTGCTGGACGGCGAAAAGATTCTGGAGTTCCTCAATCCGCCGGCATCCGTGCCCAGCCCGGATGGCGGCCTGCCCATCATAAGAGCGGCTGATGCCACTTACGAGATCGAGAAGCATCAACTGCGCGACGGGAACAGGATGATCACGCCTCTCTTTGATGCGCTGGTTAAGGCTCGTGAAAAGCTGCAGTTCGTGCAAAGCACGCAGACCTTCGTCAATAAAGATAACCAGGTGACCAAGCCTCCCAAATTCAACGGCACCCTCATTATTCATGCCGACAAGACGATCGCTTACAAGGTTTTGCGCAAGGTCATGTACACAGCCGCTGCCGCCGAATACAAAACCTTCAAGCTCATCACGGTCAAGAAGGAAGAGTCGGCCGCCGACGGCGTGAAAAAGGGTACCTGAGCATGTACGCTCTCACCTGCGCGCTCTCTGCGCGACCGACGGCCGCGGACTGGGACCTGATCTCGGGGCTGCTGTACCAGTTCCATTCCCAGGGCATCGAAGAGGGCGAAGAACCGCCACCGACCGGCGAGGCCGCCCTGCATGCCGCAAATGAGTTCGAGCACGCGCTTGAGCCCGGGGTGCTCTCGCCCCCCGACCGCTTCAGCGCCTATTTCGAGAATCGGCGCGACGCCGAGCATGCGCAGCGCGCGGTTGAGCCCGTGCTGGCCAATTTAAAGCCAATCTTCGACATCCATGAGGTCGAAGAAAAAGATTACGCGGAACTTTGGAAAGAGAACTTTCATCCCATCCACGTCGACCCCTGCTGGCTTGTGCGCGCCACCTGGCATGCGCCCGAGGCCAACGCACCAACTTCGCAGCTCGAGCTTATCGTCGAGCCCGGCATGGCTTTCGGAACCGGATCGCACGAAACCACCCGCGCCTGCCTGGAGCTGCTTACAGCACACGCTGCTCGACTTCGCCGCGTCCTTCAAGGAATGGCTCAAGCCGAATGGCTTCCTGATTCTTTCGGGCCTCCTCGAGGAACAGGAAGAGGCCATCACGAACAGCTATCAGCGCCTGGGCTTTCAGATGCACAAACGTCTATGCCACAACAACTGGGTCAGCCTCTGGCTGAAAAAATCCGCATGAATATTCTTCTCGTCGAAGACGAAGGCGAAGCTCGCAACATCATTCAGCTCGTGATCGAGCAAAAACTTTCCACTCCCGAAAAAACCATCACGATCGTGCACCGGCGCCTGCTTCAAGACGCGATCGAGCTGCTTGAAAAACAGGATCAGCTTTTCGACCTTATCGTCTTCGCGTACGCCGGCACCGGCCAGGCGCTCGTCAAATGCCTCATTCAATATGGTGGCCCCACGGCCTATGTCATGTGCGCGCCCGACAATACGAGTCGCGCGGCCTTTGAGCAGCCCGGCATGCTGTTCGAGGTGGCGATTCGCTCCAACATCGGCCCTACGCTGCTGGCCGCGCTCGACCGGCTTGCGGCCAAACGCAAGTTCGGCGACCAGGGCACACCCGACGGCGACTTCGTGCCCATCCAGACCGAAGCGCTCATCGGCGTAAGCCCCCTCAAATGCGACGTTTATATCAAGCTTGGCCCCGAGCGCTACATCAAGCTCATCAAAAAAGGCGATGAACTCGATGCCGAGGACCTCAGAAAAATTCGCGACGTCAAAAAAGCCGAGTCGCTTTTTCTGCGCAAGGATGAAGCTTCAAGCCTGCTCGATCGCCAGGCCGACGCCGTCAAAAAGCTCAGCGAGTCCCCAAACCTTACCGAGGCCGAAGCCGACAAGGCCGCCAGCGCCTCGATCGAAGCCCTTCGTGACGTCGTCGACCGCATGGGGTTCACGCCACAGGCGCAGAAGCTGGCCAAAACCAGCGTGGAAATCACGCTCAAGCTGCTGGGTGCGCGGCCCAAGCTTTCAGCCGTGCTGGCACGCCTGAAACAGGAAGAAGGCAAGTACATCACCGCTCACAGCCTCACGCTGGGCAAGATCGCCTGCGCGCTTGCCTACAAGATGCAGTGGAACTCGGCGGCGACTTATCTCAAGCTCACGCTTGCCTCCTTTTTGCACGACCTGCCGCTCAAGGACAACGAGCTTGCGGCCTACACCTCACTTGAAGAAGCCAAGAAGTCTGGCCAGTTCAGCGACGCCGATCTGCAGGCGTTTAAATTGCACCCCATCAAATCGGCCGAATACACGCGGCAGTTCGACGAAATTCCCGCCGACGTCGACCAGATCTTGATGCAGCATCACGAGCGGCCGGATGGCTCGGGCTTTCCACGCAGCTTGACCCACAAATACATCAGCCCGCTGGCCTCTCTTTTCATCATCGCGCACGATCTCATGCATTATATGTCCGAGCAGCCTCCCGGCACATTAATGGACCAGTTTTTCGTCGAAGCCGAAGACCGGTACCAGACCGGACATTTCAAGAAAATAATCAAGCAGTTGAAAGAAGATCAGTCCACGGCCACCTGAGCTGCGGTCGATTTATATTGACGCAGCGCATTGAATTTGTTATGGTTTTTCTCTGACTATGACTTTAGCCGCCAGAGCTTTTTCCAGATATTTCATCGTGCTCTTCCTGGCGCTGGCCACCCTCGGGCTTGCCCGGGATTTCGAAAAACTTCCCGCCGATCAGGTCGAGGAAATCTTCGTCACCACTGACGATGGAGTTGCTGAAAAGCTCATCCACCTGCGCAATCCCGGCAAACCTATTCTATTGATGGAACCCGGTTTGGGTGCTCAGGGCCTTTCACTTGAGATTCCAGCCACCGCCATGCGCATGCGTGGCGACTACGACATTTTTATCGGTAACTGGCGTGGTTCGGCCAAGCTGCCCGAAGGCATGAAACTGCTGGGGGAACGCAACGGGCTTCCCGAGATCGTGCGCAAGGATTTTCCCGCCCACCTGCGCCACATCCTCAACAGCTATGCCAGCGCCGCCCAGAAAAAGCTGGGTATCACGCTCTTTGGCCACAGCATGGGCGGCATGATGATCATGGGTTCGCTCAGTGACCCCCGCCTCATGAATGAGTTCAAGCCGTTCATCCGCAGCATCGTGCTGTTCCAGTCCCCGCATCACGCAAAGTATCTCCAACTTCACATGAAAGCCTTTGCCCACGTGGGAATTCCCATGCTCGAAGCCTTGAAGGCCGCAGGCATCCGCACTATCGACATGCACACCCGGCTGCTAGATCGCATGCAGCGCTCTAAACAAAGCGGCGGAATCCAAGGCAACGTCATCACACCGGCCATCGAAAACTTCGCCATCATGCTCACGCGCCTGGCGCTCAACCCCGCTTATACGGGCCGCGAAACCATGCGGCGCGCCTTCTTCAAGATGTCGGCCGACACCATTCCTGTCGATCTCATGTCCGATTTCTCGCGCGCCACTTTGAATGACGGCCAGTTTGTCGATGAAACCGGCGCGCCGCTTATTCGTCCCGAACTGATTCGCGACATTCCCATTCAGATGGTGCGTTCGAAACTCGATACGCTGGCCACCTGGAAAGAGCAGGGCGAATACTTTGCCGAGCTGGGTACCCAGCTCAAGCAGCTGCTCAGCCTCAAAGACATGAACCACATCGACTCGGTCATGTTCACCGAGGAAGAGGTTGATTTTTTCAATAACGTCATCAAGTTCATGCACAACCCCGAAGCCACGGTCGCCGAAGCCCGCACCGTCGATTTTCAGCCCTACTGCGAAAGCCTGTTTACCCGCATCAAGCTCAAGTTCCGCCGCCGCGGAATCTAGCTACTGGGAAGAACCGCCATTTTCTCCCCAGGCCCCTAAAAAATATAGAAAGCGCTCAGACAGCCCGCAGCTGGTGCTGCGGGAACTCGCCTTTCTATTTTTTTTAGGGGACTGGGGAAAAAATGGCAATCCCTGCTCCACCACGGGAAAAGGGATTGGGAGCTTGTTGCATAGCTGCGTTGTCAGCGTCCCATTCTCGGTGTAGCGTGCGGGCAATATGAAATACCTGCACACGATGATTCGCGTTACAAACTTGGAAAAATCCCTGCACTTCTATACTCAGGGACTGGGTTTCGAGCTGGTGCGCAAGGATGACTATGCCAAGGACAAGTTCACCTTGGCCTTTCTCAAAGCGCCGGGCGACGACAAGAATGGGCCTATGATTGAGCTCACGCACAACTGGGGAGTTGAAAGTTACATCCGCGGCGACGCTTATGGTCACGTAGCCTACCGCGTCGAATCCGTCGCTATAGTGCAAGAGCGCTTGAAGCAGCACGGCTACGACCTCAGCTGGGGCCCGGGCCGCACTCCCGACGGGCGCAAAGCCATGGCGTTCGTCGACGACCCTGATGGTTTTGAAATCGAGCTACTCGAGTAGCAGGTCAAGATATTGTTAGCGCGATAATCTTGCAGCTATTGGAATAGTCGCTGCTACAATCATTGTCTAATGATGCGCATCCTATTCGCAATGCTACTCGCTCTTTCGTGCTGTCTTGCGCCTTTGCAGCTTCATGCAGAAAGCCTGATACCTGATTTTCTTCCTGTCTCGGCGCTGCATTTTCGCGTACAGGACCTGCCAAACTTCAACTCGCTCTCACCACCCACGCGTTGGAGTGATGTCAGGGGCTGGCGTCCCCTGGGCGGACGTTGGGCAGCGGCTCTGGATGCGCACGGCGCGGTTATCGCGATCTATGACCTGTCGGTTACCGAAAACATAGTCACTGCCGACTGGGTGCACCTGGGAATAGTTGGCGGACCGACGTTCAATCTCAAAACCGTCGTTGCAGCACTGCGCCCAATGCAGTCCGAGGGCCGGCCACCCAAAAAACTCGCTCAGGCGTTAAAAAAACTGACCAAGGAAACACCGTCCCATCTCGAGGCAGATCTAATGCCCGCCGACTGGTTTGAACATGTTCCGTGGACCGAGTCGGCCCGGCGAAATTTCGCGGCGGCTGGCCTCGTAGCCGACCAGGCGCCTTCGAGCTTTCGCCTGTCCGACCTCGACTATGCCGCGGTGGCCATCAGCCCCACGTTATTCCGAAAAGCAATTCAGTATCTCAAGCGCTTCAACATCGATCTGACGCAGATTCAATACGTGCGCCGTGCCGACGGCGGCTACGACCTGCTTGTCCGCGGCGCCGCGCAGTCCGCGGCCGATCTCGGGCGTCCCATGAAAATCGCCGATCTGAACTCGGTGTCCTCGGGATTTTGGGAAACCATTCGCTGGAACATCGCCGGCTCAGTCATCGGATTCGCGGTCGGACTCATTCCCGTGCCCGTGGTCTCAGCCCTGATCGGAACGGCTCTTGACCGGTTTCTCACCTTTGAAGGCGACGTGCGCGACCTGCACCGCGAGGCCGCGCGTGAAATGATTGCAACCGCCGAACAGGATGGCGGCCCTTTTTCGGCCTTCGCCTCGCTTACGCCCAATGAGCGCAAACGCGCCGGCATTTCCATGTTCATCTCCAACGCCTCCATCGTGTCCACCTGGAACTGGATCTTCAAAGGCGGCGAAAAATCGTGGCGCGACAATATGCGGGACGATGAAAAGCGCGCGGTCGATGCCCGCGGCTGGCTCACCAAACACGGCGAAACGCTCACCCCTCTCAACACCCGCTATGCTTTCGGCCAAACCGCCAGCGGGCAGCGCCGCCTTTATCTGCTGGCCCGGGCCAGCCTCTGGGGCCGCCACCACCCTACCGACGCCATTAACTACGGTCAGCCTAACCTGCACGTGGCCGAGCGAATCGCCGTCGAAAGCGCCTCGATCATCGTCGACTTTGGCTCGCATTTCATTCCCTACGTCGGCGGAATCGTCTCTACCGCGTTCGACCAGGCCCTGCGCGGCCCCGTTCAATACACCAAAGCGCTGGAATCCCGCCTGGGCGGACTGCTTGAAGAGCATATGCGCATCGCGCACGAAGACTGGAGCTATGAGCTCGCGACCATCGATCGCCAACGGGTGAATCCCCTGGAATCCTCGCGAGCAGCTGCCACGAATCTCGTGGCTCAGCAGCGCAAGCGTCTCGGAATCGATCAAGGCCCGATTTTCAATGATCCCTGATCCGCGAGTTTCCATGCCGGAAAACCTGCGTTGATCTGTCGAAGCCCTGAGCGCTGTCCACCTGAAACGAGTTGGCCATTAGGATTGCCCAGCGCGTCCTTGCAGTCATCTGTAAAGAACACTCCCGCCGAATTCCCAATGACTGCACACCCTTTCGTCGCCTGAAAAGCTGCACCGGAATTTGCCGCGTGGCACTCGCCTTGCTGAATAGTGGTCAAGAGGGACAAACAAATGAAAACCAATATCGCTTTTATGATCGCCGCTGCATTCACGTTAACGGCCGGTTCCATGGCTCACGCCGACACCCAGGGCGTGTGCAAGCTGCAAAGTCTTTTTGAAGACTCGGTAAAGTCCACGTCGACTATGTCCGAGGCCGTCGAGCAGATTGGAGTGGCTGCCGCGCTCAAGGAATTTCTCGACGCCCGCACCCCGGGCGATCAAACCTTGATCGACTGGTATAAAGCCCACGGCCAGTACGGCACAGGCGTAGAGGCCGCCATGCTCGAGCATCTCAAACCCATTGCCGAAAAATTCAACTCCACCTATTGCAACCCCGGCGACAAGTCGATCGGCTCGCATCTCGGACACGATCGGTGCGCCACCGATGACTGTGTCGTCTACGACGCGAATGTACGAAGAATCCAGCTCAAGGCTGACCGCTACAACAAGAACGGCCCTTCCATCACCATAGAAAGCTGTTCCGGCGGAAAAACTCCAACCTGCATCTCGGTCAACCTGCTCGACGATGTCGAGGATTACAAGGAGCTCGAATCGGGCCTGACGCGCAACTTGAAAAAGATCCACGCCAAAAACACGTTCAAACTCTCCTGCCTGCAGGCCCACAACATCGACAGCTCAAACGCCAAAACCCTCGAAGTGTCCCGCTTCAAGAACAGCGATGGCACCGAGGCACCGGCGGCCCCTCACGTTCAGGCCGAGTAATATGGGCTAATGCGGAAAGCCGGCGCAGGTATAGGCCAGGCCGGGGAAAGCATCTTTCCGAGCAATTTCACCCCTGGCCTGCCTGAAATTGGGCACTCCCGCCCCGGTAACCGTGACACATTGCCTGTTTGCCCCGATAGCCGGATAATGAAATCGGGGGATTCACTTGAACTACACGATGGGATTCGCTTTAACTTGCATGGTTTTTCTGACCATGGGCGACCTTGCCCCCGCCAGCGAATCATCCGCGTTCGACCTTATCGTGGATACCAATTTTACGCACATCGATCTTGATGGCGACGGCAAAGCCGATCTGGTGGCCGGGTTCTCAAAGAGTGGAATCACTATACCGACTCAACCAAGGTAACGAACGTCTTTGGCCCTGACCACGTGGTCGTGGTTTCAAACTTCGAGTTGGATGGCGGCGGCAACTGGAAGCTTGTCTCGCAAAAATCAGAAAATACGCTGCTCAATGCCAAAACACCCGCGCAGCTGCACTTTGGCAAGGATTACCCGCCTTGCTCCGGCGAGTTCACCGAAGCCTGGGCCTGTCGTGGCAAGTTTGGCACCGGAGTCGACGCCGGCCAGCTCTCCAGCACGATCACCAACGTTCCGTCGGCTTGCATTAAAGACAAAGGTTCCCAATGGCTAAAACTTGAAACGGGTTTCACAATCGATCTGAAATCGTGCAAAACGCCAGAGGCCGTGAATAAAATAATCGCGGCCACGGGGCTGGCCCGCAAAATGATGAGCGGCTGCCTTTCCACCGCAAATCCGCGCCTCGCCTTGAAAGCGGCCACCACCCTGCGTGACATGTGGCCGCGAGTCACCTGCGAAGGTGCATCTGAACCTAATGGAGTCGGCGCCGGCGCGACCACGATGGGCGAAACTCCCAATGCTGGGGACCCCATTGCGCTCACGGGCGCCAGCCCCCTTACAAATCCGGATATTGATCTCAAGCGGGTTGCCATCACCATCTTTCACGAGTTCCATCATTCTTGCGGCGTAAACTCGCCCAATCCACCGCACAACCACGTCGGCAGTCCCGGCATGGCCGATCGCACC
>JACQAW010000348.1 GCA_016194725.1 Deltaproteobacteria bacterium | reverse complement strand
CCGGACTTACAGTGGTACGGTCTGTCGGTGGCGCGACATCCTTGGGAGTCGTAGGGCCGACAATGCCAGGACAACACACCGTTGTCGTGTCTGCGGCCAGGCCCCGCTCATCGCAAACAGCGCAACCGCCCACGGGAATTCGATCTTGGGTTTGTGACCCCGAGGCGCCAGCGGCGGGAGCCGGGATTTCCGGAGGCAAAGACGGCCCGGCGACCGTGTCTTGCGGTACGTTAGCAGGCGGGGCCGCGTATGCCTGTTCATTGTACGGTGGGGTCGGCTGCTGAGCCGACTGCAACAGATATTGCTGGTAGGCCTGATTCATGGCCTGCGCATAGGCGCCGTTGAAATCGCTCCCGGGTTGGGATGCGGATGCCGCTCTTGACGGAAAAAATGCGCCACCACCGCCTCCGCCCGCGCAAGAACCTCCCATCGGCCCCCCGGCCATGGCAAGCCCCCAAGACCAGACCAGAACCGCGGCGGAAACCGCGGCGACAATCAAAACCTTCTTCATCCCATAATTATACCACCGGCCCAAATCGGGGCAGCGCCCTTTTTAATGGCTTGGAACTATGACGGTATTCGTGGCGCTCGTCTCAGCTTTTGCGGGACAGGGGCTTGAGCACGAAGATACGCTGAAGCCCTTTGCCGCTCCATACCCGAAACCGGTCGACATAGCTGAAGGCCGCGGGCACGACTACAAGGGTTAGTAATGTCGAGCTCATCAGTCCCCCAATCACCGCTACACCCATGCTCACGCGCTGCTTGGAGGCCTCGTTGAGGCCGATCGCCACCGGCAGCATGCCCGAAATCAACGCCACTGTTGTCATCAAGATGGGGCGCAGCCTGGTTTTGCCCGCCCGCAACATGGCCTCGCGGCGGTCAACTCCCGACTGAACCAGCTGATTGGCGTAATCGACGAGCAAGATGGAATTCTTCGTCGCGATTCCCAGCAGCATGATGCAACCGATCATCGAAAAAATATCGAGCGAGTTGTGGGTGATGAACAGCGCAATGAAGGCACCGCACGCCGCAAGAGGCAGCACCAGCATGATGGTAAAAGGCGTGACAAACGACTCGTAAAGACTCGCGAGCACCAGAAAGATGAACAGGATGCCCAGGCCACTGGCCATGAGCATGTTAGCTACCAGCTCGGTGAAGTTTTCGGCCTGACCCACGAACTGGTAGCGCATGCCCGCGGGCAGCCTGACGTCCTGCTCAAAGATCGTGCGCACGTCTTTCATCACCTGGCCCATGCCCACGCCGCCCGGCGTAAGGTCGGCCGAAATTTGTATGTAGCGGCCGCGGTCCTGCCGGCGAATATCGGCAGGCCCTTCAGCCTCGACCGGACTAGCCACGGTCGAAAGCTTGACGAGCGTGTTGTTGATATTGGGAATATAGGTGCCGTTAAACCCCGCGCGCAGATTTCGTTGATCTGGTTGCAGACGCACGCGCACATCGTATTCCAGACCATTTTCGCGAAAAACAGCCGGTTTCACGCCTTCGATCTGCGCCCGCAGCTCCTGGCCCAGCGACATGCTCGAGATGCCCATACCCTCGGCCCTGCGGTTGTCGAGCGCCACCTGAAACTCAGGCTTGCCCGGACGAAAGCTGATGTCGGGATCTTTGAGCCCGGGGTGATTCCTGATTTTGGCGAAGACGGCGTTTGCGACTTTTTCCAGCTCCTCCAGATCAGTTCCGATGATATTGACGTTGAAGGGTCGCACGCCGCCAGCCACCGCATCGATGTCTTTGACCATGGGGTTGGCATAGGCAAAAGGCACGAGCTGGCTGCGCAGACGGTCTTTGAATTTCGAGGTATCCACCTTGCGCCTTCCCGAAGGCACGAGCTCGACGAAGAACTGTGCTGAGTTCGCTTCGCTGGCGCGACCACCCACGATCAGCAGGGAGGTTGCCACCTCGGGGTTGCCACGAATGACCTGATCCACCTGAACGGCCACGTCGGTCATGGCTCCCAGGTTCGTGCCCGGCGGCAGCTCGATTCCCACCTCGAACTCGCCGTAATCTTGCGGCGGCAGGAACGTCTTGGGCACGTAGCCCACGGCCACCAGGCTGAGCACGAAAATCACCGCGCTCGAACCCAGAATGAAAAACGGCCGCCTGAGCGTGAATTTAATCACGCGTTCATAAATCAGCTCCATGCGCTGGTGTACGCGGTCTATAGCCTGGCTAAAGCTGCTTTTCCGGCCGGCAGCGCCGCCCAGATAGGCCGAAAGCATGGGTGCCATGGTGAAGGCATCAAACAGGCTGATCACCATGGCAAAGCAAATCGTCAGCCCAAATTCTTTAAAGAACTGTCCCACCACCCCGTTCAGGAACGCAATGGGACCGAAAACCGCGATCACGGTAAGCGTCGTGGCTACGACGGCCAGGGCCACCTCGGCCGTGCCCTTGGTTGCGGCTTCGACCGGCGACATGCCTTCTTCGGCATGACGAAAAATATTTTCGCGCACCACGATCGCATCATCGATAAGCAGGCCCACCGCCAGACTCAGCGCCAGCAGGGTCATGACGTTGACCGTGAATCCAGCGACCGCCATGAGCACGAAAGCGCCCAGCAGCGAGTTCGGAAGCGCCAGCCCCGTAATCAGCGTCGAGCGCACGTTACCCAGAAAGAAGAAAACCACCAGCACGGTCAACGCCACCCCGATCAGAATCGACTCTTTGACATCCAGAACGTTGGCCCGGATAAACTTCGAGGTATCGCGCACGATCTGGATTTCGGGGGCCCCCTGCGAGGTCTTGAGCTGCTCGTTCAACTTGGCAATGCGTTTGCGCACGTCGGTGCTCACCGCGATCGTGTTGGCGCCGCTCTGGCGATAGACCAGCAGCTGCACCGCTTTTTTTCCGTT
This sequence comes from Deltaproteobacteria bacterium, assembly GCA_016194725.1. GTDB lineage: Bacteria > Bdellovibrionota > UBA1018 > UBA1018 > UBA923 > JACQAX01. The sequence continues at coordinate 12,963 of JACQAW010000348.1, read as the reverse complement.
GATGAACGTGCGTGCTTTTTCGTCTTCCAGGGTGTCAGTCACCCGCCCCACGTCGCCCACCGTGACGGGCACATCATTGCCAAAAAAACTCACGATCGTCTGATCGATCTGCTTGAGCGCCCGAAATTCGCCCAGCGCCCGGAACACGATGGCCTTGGTGCCCTCGTCCACTTTTCCGATGGGCACGTCCTGCCCGGCGGCCGCGATTCGGCTGGCCACCTGGTTTGCCGAAAGCTCATGGCTCTTGAGCTTGCCCCGATCCAGGTCGACGTGAATTTCGCGTTTGCGCGCGCCAACCACCTCAACCAGGCCCACCTGATTGACCGACTCGATGCGCGGGCGCAGGGTTTCATTGGCCAGGTCGAAAATCTGCCCCTCCGAAAGATTCGCCGTGAGCGACAGAATAATAATGGGCTGGTCAGCCGGATCGATGCGCCGAACGACGGCCTCTTTGATATCGCGCGGCAGCTTCGACTTCACCGACGACACCCGGTCGCGAATCTGCTGTTCCGCATACTTCACATCCGTCTCCAACGTGAACTCGGCGATCACCGTGCTTATGCCTTCGCGGTTTATCGAGCTGAGCGTCTTGATCCCGGTCAGGGTGCTGATCTCGTCTTCCAGAGGTTTGGAAACCAGCGTCTCGACCTCTTTGGGGCCTGCGCCCGGATAAGGCGTGCTTACCGTGACCACCGGAAAGGTGACGTTGGGAAACATGTCCACGGCCAGGCGCTGCAGCGACAGCCAGCCCACGGCGATGATCGAAAAAACGACACAGCTGATGAAGATGGGTCTTTTGATCGACAGCGTCCACAAACTCATAACGTACTCCCTTGGCCATAGGTCTTCATCTGAGCCACGACTCGCAGCACGTCGCCTTCGGCGCGAATGCGGCCAAGCTGCGCCGCCGCGTAGTCCTGCTCAAACGACAGCACCTGAAACACGGTGGTGCGCCCCTTGGTCAGCCGGCTTCTTTCATGGTCGAGCTTGATTTTCTGAGCCAGCTCAATCGCGCGCGAAAGCTCGAAACGATGCTTGGACTCGGTAAACTTGCGGGTAAGGTCTTTCCAGCCATGTTCCTGTTCGAGCAGCTTGTGTTCGAGCACCAGGGCCGAGCCGAGCTTGACATCGTATTCGCCTCGCCGGCTCTTCATGATCGTGGGCACGCCAAGCGGCGCCGAAAATTTGATGCCTGCGACCCAGGTTGGAAAATTCGTCGTAAACGAATCTGAAATCGCGCCGCCTTCGGCTGGCTTGTGACCGTTATAAGCCATTTTGCCGTAGATCTGGATATCGGGCGTGAGCGTCTGCAAGTCGACCTCGGCTTTGGCTTCGGTAAGCCGGTCGGTTTCGGCTGCGGCCTTGACATCGTCGCGCATGGCCGCACGCGTGGGAGCCTGCACGCCGGTGACGCTTTCCGCGTTGAGCGGCACCAGCGCCTCGACCGTTTCTGAGTCCACCTCACGCGCAAGGTTAAACGCGCGAGCGGCCGAAAGCTCCTCGTCCAGTGCCCCCTGCAGCTCGAGCCGTCTGATCTCGAGCGCCGCCTGGCTCTGTAAGAAGTCCACGTCATCGGCCAGGTGGATATCCGCGCGCCGCTTGTTCCAGTCGCGAATTCGCACCGCTCTCTCCAGACTTTCGCGGTTTACCGTCACGGTTTCGCGGGCCAGGGCCAACCGCGTGTACGTCATTTCGGCATCTGCCAGCGCCAACCGCACGCGGTAAGACTCGGTGGCCTGAGTGGCCAGCTGCTGAGCCTCGAGCGCGCGCTGGCCGGCGCGCGTGCTGGCTCCAAAGGCGTTTTTCCACAACGACTGGCTCAGCTCGAGCATGGGCTTGGCCTCAAAGAAGCTTGTCTCCGGCACGAACGCCGGGCTGACACCGGTGAGCACCGTGTTAGTCAAGGTGTAAGACAGCTTTGCCTCCAGACCAAACGTGGTCAGCTGGCTGACGCCAAGCGAGTAGCTCCTAAAGCTCGTCTCGGTTCCCAGAAAAAGCGGGTTGGTGGTCGGTTTCTTGTCGTCGACGAACTGCGCTTCGCCAACAAGCGTGGGAACCAAAAGAAGGTGACCCATTTCGACAAGCTCACCTGCCCCGCGGCTGCTGGCCTCGGCGCCACGCACGGCCTTGTTGCCCGTGCGCACCTGCTCCAGATACGCGCTCAGGCTCAGCTCGGCGTGGGCCGCCGGAATGACCAGAAAAAACACGATCAAGCTTCGAAGGCTCATGCCAGCACCCCATCCAGAAATACTTTCATTATATTTTCACGAACCCGTCGCCGATATTTGGCCTCATGAATCGTCAGCCCGAAATATTTGCGCCCGATGGCATCGGTTTTAAACATGTGCAGAATGCTGCCAAACAGAAAAACGGCGGCCAGGTGCGCGTCTATCTTTTTACTGAACAGCTTCTTGCGCTGCGCTGCCTTCAAGAAGCCGATGAGCGTCTCGAACATGCGCAAGAACGTTTCGCGAAAGATATCCGGAATAATGGGCAGCTCCTGTTCGCATTCCCGATGCACGATAGTCGAAAGCTCGGGTTCCTCGATATGGCACGAGATCATCTCGTCGACGAAAAGCCCCAGGCGCAGGCGCAGCTCTTCTTTGGTAGCGGGCGCGGTCAGGATGCGCATGCTTGCTTGAAGACGCTGCTTGCCATACTGCTGCAGGCAGGTGCGATAGAGCCCTTCCTTGCCTTTGAAATGGTAGCTCACCAGGCTGATATTGACGCCGGCGTCGGCGGCCAGCTCCTTGACCGACGTGCCGTCATAACCCTTTTGGGCGAACAGGCGCTTGGCCGAATCCAGCAGCAGCTCACGGGTGCGATCGGGTTTCTTCACCCGGACAGACTTAAAACGACTCTTTTAAAACGTCAAACGTTCATTTGAAACTAAAATGTACTCAGGCAGCCTGGGGTTTGACGTATTTTTTGAGCTTGTACTGAAGCGCGCCTCGGGTGATCTTGAGAATTTCGGCCGCCCGAATCTGGTTGTTGCGCGTGCGGTTCATCGCCTCGAGCACCAGTCTGGCTTCAAGCTCCTCGACCAGGTTGGTGAGGCCGCGGCTGGCCAGCTGAGCCACTGCACGATCGCCCTCAGAGCCATGGGCAGTCGCATCCGGCGCCTGGTTGCTGCCGGCATTCGGCTGCGCGGCCGTGGACGCGCTCGCCCCCCCGGTAATTGAAATCACCTTGGCTACGCCCGTATTTGAAAGCCCCAGCCGGTCCAGGGTTGCACGAAGCGATTCTGCCGCATTTCGGGGCGGCAAGACCACGAAGGTCGAAGCGGGCGAGACGTCGCGCGCTCTTTGAATGGTTTCCACGTCAGCCAGCACCACGGCAAACGGGCGTCTTTCGAGCGCCCGCAGAGCCTCGCCCGTGTCGGCGCAGGTGACCACCTCGTGCCCTTTCTTTAAGGCCGCGACCACTCTGGACTGCACCGTGGAATCACTGTCGACAAGAAGTATCAGCATAGTAAGCAGGATATCGGCACGGCCCCGCCTGGGCCTAAAGAGGGGAAATTATTTCTCAGTGATGCCTAGGCCCCGCCAGCCGATACGCTTATATGATATCCACCCATTCGACTTTCGCGCGTTGCCTGGCAGGAATGGCCGCGAGCGCCTGGCTGCTGACCGGCGCCCTGGCGCTGGCTGCAAAAACCGACCCGCTCCCGCCCTCGGCCGAGGCCAGATCCAATCTGGCCAGCGCCGACTCCGGCATCACCGACATGTTCGTCAGCCATTCCTACAAGGCCACCGACAAGCGGGCGCATCCGGGCGAGGACATTCTGAAATACGAGGCCGAGGCCATGCGCGATTTTCGCGAAGGCACCGGTCAGTTCGCGCACTATAAGAACGTGCCGGCCAAAAACAAGGGACTCATTCTGCGCCGCTACGAAGAAGGCGACGAGGCCGTAACCGAAGAGTTCATCGAGGCAGGCAAGTCGGGTTACCGGCGCCTGCTGGGAATTTTTGACTTCAACCCGGCCATGACCGGAACTTTCAAAGACGGCGAAAAATCCAATACCGATTTTGACCACGTCACTTACAAAGAATCGGCCATGGCCAAGATGATGCAAAAGCTGCGAGCCGACCCCAAGCTGAAGCTCAACGACGTCAACCACGGCTACGTCAGCCAGCCCCTTTACAACGGCGACATGGCACCCATCATGCACAACAAGGACATGATTTTCATAATCTATAACGACAACGGCTCGATCAAGGAGCTGACGCTCTTTACCGGCAGCAACAACATGACGAACAACCCCCGCTACAATCGCATGTTTCGCATAGTTGACCAGCAGGCCATCCAGTACATCCTGGACAACTGCAACGAGATGGCCGACGTGTTCAGCAAAGGCGGGGCCATCAAGGAAATCAAGAGCAGAGCTCCGCTGCGCCTGACCTACGCCGATGGCTCAACCATGGAGCTCGCGTTCACCGACGGCAAGTTCAATCCCAACGACCGCATTCAGGCCACCCTCGAGCGCGCCGCCAAAAATCCTAAAGACCTCGTCATGAAGCGCGCCACATTGAGCCACTTCGTGGCTACCGACGGCGACGTCATCGAAGGCCTGCGCGCTGCCATGACCGCCCATCCAGAGATGACAACGACCGCCGTGCTCGACGACAAGTTCCTGGCCTTAAACGAGTTCGGCAAAGGCTCGGCGCTGGCCGGTTACAACACCACTCCCAAATTCGGCAAATCGACGCGTGGTTTTGCCGCCAACCTGCGCTCGCGCATCACGGCGTTTGGCTATCAGAAGATGGCGCAAGGACGGGTTGAGACCGACCCCGACGGGCCGCCCATTTCGCGCGAGCTCTGGCACGACAAGACCACCGTGCTCGAATACAGCGAAGGCGGCGTGGACTGGGTCGAAGTTTACACAGGCAGCTTTAACTTGAGCACCAACGGCGCCAACGCCGAGCTGCAGATCAAGTTTCGCGTACCGGCCAAATCCTATTTCGGGCAGATGATACTAGAAAGCATCACCAAGGTCGCCGAAAACGAGCCCGAGTTTGCCATAAAGCTCGAGACCGCGGTTTTTCGCAACTTCCTGGGCGACCTGATTGGCCACAGTATCGCCGAAATACCGGTCGAAAAAACCGAAAGCGTCATAAAGGCCTTTCGCGCGTCTAAATACGACGCGGCCATGGACGAGCTGCGCGAGCTGGGAAAACAGCCCACCACCCTGCGCAAGAAATTTTCAGCGGCCGAGCTCGAGGCCCGGCTCGAGAAAGTTTCCAAATTTCTCGAGTGGGCCGCAAAACATTCCGAACCCACGGCACCCAAGGGAATTTCGCCCCAGCGCTTTACGGCCGGTACGTTTGGCGTAGTCAACCCCGAGGCCAGCCCGGGCCGCATGATTCAATCCATGCGCTCGGCCCTTTGGGATGCAGCGACCTCCAAAGACGAGCTCGAGAAGAAAGCCCGCGACGCCATGACTGAACTGGGCCAGAAGCTTCCCACCCCCAAAGAAGAGCAGGACGCCGACCCCAAAGATGGCGACGGCAAATTCGCCCGCGAGGGACGTCCCGATGCTCCGGGCGGAAAGCCGCCCGTCAAACGCAAGCCCCGCTCTTCCAAAAACGAGGAATGCGAAGCGCCTCTGGTTGATCCTGGTTTTGCGCCAGGAAACAACAGCCAGTAACCGCGCTTATTCGAACACGCTCTCGCTGGTGACGATTTGAATGTTTTCAGGTTTCAGGCCCATCGGATAGGCGGCTATCACCTTGTCTTCGGCCAAAACCTCACCGGGCTTCTCAACGCCGCTTGCGTAATGGATGTCGCAGCGAGGACTTAGAATCTGCTTTTTGAACTCCTCGGGGTCGCGGGTGACCACTACGATTTCCATATTCCGGGGATGCAGGTACCTGTGCAGCAGCTCGTTGACGTGCGCCAGCCGGGCCCTGCGCGCGCGATTTTGCAGACTGCCCAGGTAATCGCCCTTGATGCCGTAAAACTGCGAGTCAATGGCATAGCCCAGCCGCCGCTCAAGGCCCGAGGCCTGCAAGGGCGCATTGCCCACGAGATGGCTCTGCGTGAGCTCGAATTCAGACGAGGTCAAGCCCTCCGAGGCCAGGTTGCTCGTCTCGCGGAACACCTGACGCAGCAAAAAACAGCCGTTCTCAGGTGGAGTGGGACGCGCCCAAACCGTGAATGCCTGCGCCGTGCGTGCCGCTTGCGTAGGCTCCGAAAGGCGGGAACCACCGCCTGGAAAATTTTCGACATACGAGTAGGTGCCGTAGTTGAGCCCACGCACCTCGCGCACGCTCTTCATCAGGCGGCCCACGAACGAGCGGTGCTTTCCGAAAGCCCACGCCGCCAGATAAAGATCCGGAAAATCACGGCTCGCCCGATTGATCGGCAGCGGCGCACCCAGATGCACGCCGGTGGCGTCGAACGGCCCTTTGACGATCGTTAAATGAAGCTCACGGCCCCCGTCCGCGTTTGTGGCGGGAATATGGGCAACCGCCGTTGTGCCCTCGGCCAGTCCCGAAAAAACCGTCCTGGCGCGCGCGGCAAGTTGAGGGCTGACCACGCCGGCAATGGCCACGGTCAGGCGGCGGCGGGTAAATGTCGTTTTGTAAAACGCCTTGATCTTGTCCACGGTAAGCCGGCGCAACCCGCTCACGCTGCCGGTGGTGACGTGGCTATAGGGATGGCCGGCGCCGTACATGCGCTGAAACAGCGCGGCCTTGCCCAGCTCTTCCTCATCCTCGCGCGGCAACGCCTTGGTCAGCGCGTCCGTTTCTTCCGCCTTAAGCCGGTCAAACTCGCCGGCATTGAACGCGGGCGCGGTAACCATCTGGGCCAGAACGTTGAACACGGTCATCGCATCAGTGCTCGAGGCGGTGACCCGAAACGAGACCTGCTCGGTTTCAGACGACACATCGATGTCGGCGGCCAGCGGAAACATGTATTCCTCGAGCTCGGCGCGCGTGCGCGCGGGCATGGGCGTGCTCCCTACCTTGGTGGCCAGTACGCCGCCCTCGCGCATCAGATGCGCGGTCAGGTTGGCCAAACCGGAAAGTTCGCTTGGGTCGTCAGCCGAGCCCACGCGAAAAGTCAGATTGAATGCGGTGATGGGCAGGTCGGCGCTCTTGTTCAAGATCAGGTGGGGACTGACGCCGGCCCGCGCACCGGTGGCCGTGAGCAACACTGCCGCGATAAAACCAAGGGTGAAGGTGGGCAAGGCTTTCATTTTGATTTTCCTCATATGCCACGCGTTCCCGACAGCGTGACGGTCGTTTTGCGCGCGTCGGTCAGGTAGCGTTTGGCCACCTCGTTAATCGTACCCGGCCCCACCTCGCCCAGGCGTTCGAACATGCGATTTAGCACCCCCACGTCATGTTCGAAGTTGGTGTAGATCGCGATCCGGTCGGCCAGGCTGTCGGGCGCGCCGAACCAGCTCGTGATCGCGGCATTGCGAAAACGTTTCTTGGTCGCCGCCAGGCGTTCAGCATCGGGCTGCTTGTCGCGCACACTGGCGATTACCCTTTCCACCGCGGCGATCAGCTCGGCATTTTTTCCTTCGCCGGCCTCGGACAGACGCAGACCGATGGTCCAGATTCCCGGGTCGACCGACTCGTTGCCGGAAGCTGAAACCGAATCGAGCCATTTCTTTTCGAAACGAAACTCCTTCTGAAAATCCGAGGTCACCGAAAAAAGCATCTCGGCCAGCAGATCGAGCGCCGCCACATCGGTATTCTTCGTCGTGAAGGCCGGCACCTTGTAAGCCACCGTGATGCGGGTTTGCGTGGGCTTGTCCAGCTTCACCTGGGCCTCGCGCGCCGACGTCTGCTCGGGCTCGACCGGAATCGCGCTTGGCGCAAGCTCCGGATCCTTCCACGCGCCAAAATAGGTTTCGATGTCTTTGAGGTTTTTGGCGAAGTCGACATCGCCCACCAACACGATCGACACGTTGCTGGGGCGGTAATAACGCCTGAAAAACGGCCAGACGTCCTTGTAGCGCTCGGTATATTTGAGCACGTCGTCTTTATAGCCCATGGTCGTGTGGCTGTAGGGGTGCTTTTCAAAGGCGGTTGCCATCAGCTTTTCCTCAAGCAGAAACTCGGGCTGCGCCACGTCTTTATTGTACTCGCCCAGCACGGCGCCGGCTTCGTCGCGCAGCACTTTTTCGCTGAACTCGAGGTTGATGAACCGGTCGGCTTCGGCTTCCAGGATTTTTGCCAGGTTATCCGATGCCACGACGCCGTGATAGTTCGTCATGTCGTACGACGTCCACGCATTGTTCTCGCAGCCCAGCTTCGTATACAGGTCGCCAAACGCCTTGCCGCTCAGGTGCTTGGTGCCCCGAAACATCAGATGTTCGAAAAAATGTGCAAAGCCTGTTTTTCCCTCTTCGACCTCGTTTCGCGAGCCCACGTGCACGGGCAGCTCGTAGGCCACGACGTGAGGGCTGGGATATTTGACCATGAAAACCCGAACGCCGTTGGTCAAGGTAACCTCTTTATGAGGCAGCGTGAGAATCTCGCCACTCGGGGTGGCTGCGGCGTGGGCAAAGCTGGCAAGAAGCGAAAGCACGACGGTCAGCGTAGTTTTGAGCATGACCGAAAGTTTAGTCAGGATTTAAGTGATTGGCGAGAGAGAATGCGACGCGTTACTTCGAAGTTTTGCCAGCGGGACTCCGTGCGCTTTCACCGGCCTTTCCCTGGGCGTCGACCGCTTGAAGTTCCCACTGCACCGGAGCGGGGTGAACCAGCTGAACCTTGACCTGAGTGACCTCGAGGTCATTGTCGAGCAGCGTCGTCTCGTCGCCCTCGTGCTGCTGCCACACATGAAGATGATAATGCGCAGCGCCCGTCACCGCATTCCAGCGAAATTCAACAGAATCAGTTTGCACCGGGCGAGCGTCCCCTTCCGGTGCGAGCAAAACTGGCGCCGCAAGAGGTGAAACCAGAGCCGGCACTCGACCGCGAGTATCGGGCCGCGGAAAGACGAGAGCCGCGAATTGGAGAAGGGGGGCGGGGGCGGTTGCAGTGGCGGTTGCAGTACCAGGCCCAGTATTGCCCGCCCGCGCCAATCCGGGACTTTCAATCCCGGTTCCAGTTGCAGCTGGACGACAGGGCTGCGCGGCCCCGTACCACCGCGGTTCAATTCCCATTTTCAAAAAGATAATTGTGAAGGTCGCGAATGCAACGACGGTAAATCCGCCAAAGCAGCTCCCGAGCAACACTATTGTTTTCTGGTTCCATGACCTGGTCATTGCGACTCCCACTCCACTTATCGGAAGATCCACCACCCCAAATCAGGGTCGCAGCGGGGGAAGTTTTGCCGGAAGCCAGCCCCCCATTGCCTCAATTCGATTCAGCCCCAGGTACTTTTTTGCCTGGTGATAATCCCGGCCCCACGCCACTACCCGCGAGAAAGCCAGGGCATCCCAGAACCTGCCCACTCGCCTGCCCTTACGAGCGCCAGTAATTCGCCGGGCAAGCAGCCCCGTCAGTGCGCGCAGATAGCGCTGAAACCCCTTGCGCGTGCGCGCACGTACCAGAAGATGAATATGATTTCCCGAATTGGCGAAGTCATAAACGCGAACCTCGCTGGGCGCGGCGAGTTCGAAAACCAGGCGGCGCACGACACGCCCATTGCCCGGAGCGAGCAGCGACCAGCGACCTTTCGCGCGCGTGGAGCGCAGAACCAGATGCATGGGGCGCTTCGTATCCACCGGACGGGCCAGCTTGCGTTTTCCTTTGCGAATCTCGCCGCCATGATCGAGGCGGGTGGCAAAGCCGGGAAGTGAGATTTGGCGTACCTTCATCGACGGCGAAGGTCGCAGCTTTTTAAGAGCGAGTAAAGAAAGAATACTGTGGGGCAATGTTATTTAAGCGATTCAATGGGAAAAATGAAAACGCCCCGGGGGGCCGGCTGCCAACAAAAGACGTGTTCCCGATTCAACCGCGAACCGCACGAATCTCTTCACATTCGATTCGCTCAAAACCTTGCGCTTTGAGTGAATCGCGTTGGCCGGCCGTATCGTCAACGTGAGCGGCGCGCGGCATTGTCCCGTTTAACCCAAGTACGCGTTATGGCGCCGTTTTTTTATCGTGCATTAAATGTAACTCGAATTAAGTCCGGCGTTCCCGCAAAATTGATTTCAGAGAGAGTAATCATGAAAATCAATTTTCCACACCGGTTTCTTCCACTGTTCTTGACTGCCGCGTTTCTCGCTTCCGCCACGGGAGCATCGAATGCAAAGGCGAGCTGCGACGACGGCCCTTCTTCCTGCGGCAATACCGACAAAACGGTCACGGTAAGCGCGGGCGCTACCGACTCAAATTATGCGGCAGGCGCTAAAGCAGGGGTCGGAATGCGGATTAGAAAATCAGATACGGTCTATGACATGCACCTCGATGTCGGGCTTACGGGCTCCCCTGGTATTCTGAACCCCGGTACGAAACAGGTACAGGTTGTCGGCAATATGGGCAGCTCATCCACGGTGCGATACTCCAATACGCCTCTGCACATGGTTACCGGAAATCCCGCCCTGTTTCAGGCCACCGCGCAGCACGTCGACCTCGATATCCTGGCGATTCCCGCAGGCTGGATTTTCGCGAAAATTCCCAACGGAATCGGCGTGGACTACGGCAATCGGTCCAGCGGCGAAGGACGCCTCGACTTTCGCGTGATTCCTCTTGGCCTGCTCTATCAGCGACAGAGAAACGACGATCATGCCACCTCGCTCTACACGGGCGTTCAGGTCGAAGCCCAGCAACAACTGTTCGAAGTGCTGAACCTCTTTGCGAGAGTCAAAGGCGGGTTGACCTATGCGAGCGGCGACCAACAAGGCGCCGGTTTGTATGGCCAGGTCGCGGGCGGACTTCGCGGCGATCTCTCAAAGCACGTAGCGCTTGAGTTTTCCGCCTCGTCGTCGGCGATAGCCAAACGGCCTGATCTTCCGAGCTCCGCCATTGAGCACACGAGAGCCATTGAAACCGGTTTGAGCGTCATCGGCGCGTTCTGATCGGGTCAACCGGTGGAACAAGCTCTTTGTGACGCGAGTTCCTGATTCAGGAACAGGTTACGGATCCCCTTCCCTCACCTCGGCTTGATCCCATACCCCGCCCCATAAACCGCCACGAACTCATGGTCGAAGTCGGCCAGCTTTTTTCGCAGCAGCGAGATGTGGCTGTCGACCACGCGGTCCGAGACATCGGTATTTTTCCACACCGAGGCCAGGATCGTTTCACGGTTCAGGATGCGACCGGAGTGGTTCGAGCAGGCTGAACTCGAGGATTGATAGATCTATGCGACGCCCATTGACCCGGGCCTCGACTTTACTCGGGTCCAGAGTCAGGTTTCCGCACGTCGTGGAAAGAGCAGGCCGAGGCCTGGTTTTGATTTCCCTGATCGTCTGCTCAATGCGCACGGAAAATTCCTTGGGGCGAAAAGGCTTGGAAACCAGGTCATCGGCGCCACTGGACAAGGCTTTGGCGCGCATCTCATCGTCATCGCTGCCGGTCAGCATGATGACGGGAATGGCACGGGTGTCTTGATCCGCGCGCAGAATCCGGCAAATCGCGATGCCATCCCTCTCGGGCATGAGCAAGTCGAGCAGAATCAGGTCCGGCTGCTCAAGCCGGGCCAATCGCAGGCCCTCGTTGCCGGTTGCTGCCGTGGTAACTGTAAAACGGCTCGACAGGGCAAACTTGATCGCATCCCTGACCTGACTGTCGTCATCAATGACCAACACCCGATATTTCGAATCCATAAATATTTTTCACCTTCAAACGTGCAACCGGCTTGCCGATAGCACCAGTTTAGCAGGGCACTGTTCGGCAATTGTCGTGACGGTAATACGACGTTTCGCCTTGGGAATAGGCCATGGCCAGATAATTCCCAAACAATCTCAGTTTAATCTTTTTGTCAGCAGTCGCGCTGGACTTGAACCCAAAAAGGAAAAACCGTCCTGAGCACCTCAATGGCCCGCAATCATCAAATTCTGGTCATCGACTCAAGTCTTGATGCCATTGATGCCATTCGGGCGGTGCTTTGCCGCGATTACGAGGTCTTGACCGCGCTGAGCGGTGAAAAAGCACTCAAACGCGCGCAGTCCGAACGACCTGCCGCCATTCTGCTGGCCATGGGGCTTACCGACATGCCCAGCCTCGAGGTTTGTCGCAGTCTTCGCGAGTGTCCCGAGACCCGGGATATTCCCATCCTCGTTTTGGATGGTGGAGAGTGTCAGGAGCTGCGCGAGAAGGCTTTTCTGGCGGGGGCGGACGATTTCCTCCTGCGCCCCTTTCATCCTAAGGAGCTGCTGGTGCGCCTGGCCTCCAAAATTCGCCGCATCGAGGAGCAGCGGCGCAGCGACGAGGTGCTCAAGTGCGGAAACCTGACCCTGAACTCGTCGCGCTTTGAAATCGCCGTCGACAACCGCTGCCAGCGCCTGAGCGTGCTGGAATTCGGGCTGCTGAAATTTCTGGCCCTGAACCGAGACACTGTCCTGAGCCGTGACCGCATTCTGGCGTCCGCGTGGGCCGGCGGCGCCGAGGGAATCACCGAGCGCACGGTGGATTCCCATGTCGTTTGCCTGCGACGCGCCCTGGTCGGTTGCGACTACTCGATCACCACGATTTACGGGGTGGGCTACGTGTTTAAAAAACCCTGAGGGCCGAAGCCGGCCCGGCGGCTCAAGCCGGGTTTTTCTGGGCGGGCTTCGTATTCGGAGCTACGATTTCACGATCGATGTACTCCAAAGTCAGCGGTCATTTACCGAACTTCACGGCTTCTGCGCCACCTACCGCGGCCGGCCCCGGCGTGACTACTGCCGCTGGGACGGGCTTGTCGAACTGCACAGCTTCCGCGCCGCCCACCTCGCCGGCGTTGCTGGTGCCCAGGCGCTTGGAAGGTTCTTTGGGCTCGGCTCGAACCGAGGCATCTGCGGCGGTGGGAATCGCCGTCAGCCGATCCACCGTGGGCGCGGCCCGTACCGCGGCGGTC
>JACQAW010000060.1 GCA_016194725.1 Deltaproteobacteria bacterium | reverse complement strand
GTCTGGAGCGTCGACCTGACGGCGCCAGTCGCCACGATCACACAGGTCGACCCAGCCGTTACAATCACGAATCGGACGGACGCCACCTTCACTTTCGCGGCCAATGAAAGCGCTACCTTCGAATGTTCATTGGATGGCGGGGTGTTCCAGAGCTGCGTCTCGCCGTTCTCCGATACTGGCTTGGCCGAAGGCCAGCACACACTGGGTCTTCGCCCCACGGATGTCGCCGGCAATGTCGGTTCCGTCGTCTCCTATCTTTGGACTGTCGATCTGACTGCGCCGGTAATCCTGCAGGGGAACGTCGTTCCCGCGCCGGGGGTGACCAATGCCAGCAGCATGTCCGTGGAGTTCACCGCGGCAGAACCGGTAACCTTCACGTGCAGCCTGGATGGGGCCCCTGCCGTGGCTTGCCTTTCGCCCTTTACGGCAGCCGTAACGACCGAGGGGGCACACACGATCGTCGTGAACGCGACTGACCTTGCGGGTAACGTGGCCTTACCGCTTACCCTGAACTGGACGATGGATTTCACGGCGCCCCAGATCAGCTTCGGCTCAATGACACCATCGGCGGCAAGTTATATCAATACCACGTCGCTCACCTTGAACGTCAATGCGACTGAGCCCGTATATTATTCCGGCACCCTCGATAACCTGTCGCTCTCTAACGTGAGCTCGCCCATTCAGTTGACCAACCTGACCGAGGGATTTCACTCGTTGCAGCTGACCGCCGTGGACGTCGCTGGAAATCCGGCCAACACGATCACGCACAACTTCGTTGTTGACCTCACGGCCCCCGTGGTTCACTTCACTGACGCTACTGCCGCGGGCATTACGAATCAGACCTCGAACTCGATCTCGTTTGCAGCCAGTGAGTCGGTAACTTTCCAATGTAACTTCAACAGCACCGGTTTCACGGCGTGCGCCAGCCCGTTTACGGTATCTGGTCTGGTCGAAGGCACCGAGATCTTGCAGGTGCAGGCCACCGATCTGGCTGGAAACATGTCGACGATCGTGTCTTACTTCTGGCGAGTCGATCTGACGCCGCCCAAGACGACGATCGGAGCGGCCACGCCTGCGGGCGCTCTCATTAACAGTGCAAGCGTCGCCATTGCCTTCAGTGTCGACGACGCCACTGCCACCTCACAATGCAGCCGCGATGGCAGCACCTTCACTGCCTGTGCGAGCCCCTATGCTTTGACGGCACTGGCCGATGGTTCGCACACGGTAACGATCCGCTCTATGGATTCCGCGGGAAACGTCGAGTCGGCTCCGCCCACCTACACATTTACTGTCGATACCAAGGCCCCGACCATTACGTTCGTTTCAAACGTGGGAACGCTGTCGAATTCAAGCTCGGTCCGGTTCACCTTTACCGCAAGCGAGGCTGCCACTTTTGACTGCAGCATCGACGGAGTTACGACAAGAGGCTGTGCTTCACCAGCCACCTATACTTCGCTTGTTGACGGCGCGCACGCCTTCTCGGTGGTCGCGCATGACCTTGCAGGCAATGCGAGTACTCCGGCGTCTTTCAGCTGGAGTATCGACACGTCTGTGCCCGTGGTTAACCTCACCAGCATGGCCGTCTGGGGCACGACTAACCAGACCGGAAATTCATTCACCTTCACGGTCAGCAAACCTGCCACCGTCGCTTGTGCGGTCGATGGCGTGTACGCTCCCTGCGGGAGCCCGGATAGCGTATCGGGCCTTGCCAACGGCACGCATACGTTCACGGCTCGCGCTACTGACCAGGCGGGCAATGTCGGAAATTCCGCACTCTTTTCCTGGACGATCGATACCACGACGCCTGTGACCAGCATCAGCGCTTCGCAGGCCGCGAACAACGGTTCCAGCATTTCCTTCACCCTTACCTCAAGCAAGTCCTACAGCACCTTCGTCTGCGCTTTGGATGGCGCCGCTCCTGTCTCTTGCGACGCCACGGCCAGCTACTCGAACCTCGCGGCAGGTAACCACAGCTTTTTCGCCCGGGCGACGGACGCGCTGGGCAATGTGGATCCGACCGGCGCAAGCTACGCTTTTACCGTGGTCGTTCCACTGACCACCGCGATAACCAGCGCCAATCCTTCGCAGTCGCCGACTTCGCAGACCTCGATCACATTTACCTTTGCCGCCAGCGATGCAGCGGCGACGTTCCAATGTTCGCTTGATGGTGCAGCCGCGGCTGCCTGCGCGTCGCCGATGAGTTATTCCGGCCTGGTCAATGCCACGCACACCTTTCTGGTGCAGGCCGTGAAGGGCGCCCAGGTCGATGAGATCGGAGCTTCTTATACGTGGCAGGTCGATAACACTCTTCCGTTATTGCTTACTGTATCCACGTCAGTGACGAGTACGACGGCTACGGTGAACTGGACGACGAATAAACCGACCACCACGATGCTGGAGTGGGGGCTCGGGACGGATACAAGCCAGATCGTGCCCGAGGGTTCCGTTTACTCAACCACTCATAGCGTGACACTGACCGGTCTTTTGCCCAGCACCGGCTACTCATTCAAGATCGCCGGTCACGACATTGAAGGCAATTTTCTGCTCGGCAGCCGCCGGGTCTTCAAGACGAACCCGTAACGCATCACGCGATAACAGAGAATCCAGAAACACAGCCAGGCCAGCGTCAGCTGGACGCCCGCCATAGTCGCACGTGGCGAAGCTGGGTCATCGCTCATTCCAGTGATCGTACCGCAGCCCGACGATATTTTGAGATCGAGCTTTTCCAGGCCGAGGTCGTTGTAGTTCAGCGCGATTCGCGTGACTTCGGGAGAGTTACCAGCCGCAGCGCCCGTGCGGATCGTGATCTTAAAGCGCACAAAGCGAAAGGACTTGCCGCTCATCAAAGTCACATCGCTGCTGAATGCCGAAAAGCTCACGCCGTCCGCGGAGCCTGCAAACTCCACGGTAGGTGCGCTGCCAGCTCCGTTTGAAGATACGATCGTCGCTCCGGAGAAGCCCGCGTTCAGCGTGCCCAGATCATAAGCCTTGCTTTGGACGACATAGGTTTGATTTGGAGCAGCGGGGACGGTGTCCAAGGCCGCGCCGGCAAAATCGAAACGGGTGGCCCCGGCATTGAAACCATCGACGGGTGCGGCATTGCAGCTGTTGGTATTGCCCGTGCCCACCGTTACGTTCGTCGTAACGGCTGGCATCGCGCCCAAGGCCTGCAGCCAGATCGATCCGCCATTGCCGCCGGCGCCGTTGCCGCCGCAGATGGCGCCGGCGTCTGCGCCCCTGCCGGAATGGCCGCCGCGAGCGGTAATTGTCGCATTGATCGTCATATTGCCGACCGAAGTAACTCGCACGCGGCCGCCGCCACCGCCACCCGCGCCACCCGTGCCGTAGGCTCCGCCGTTGCCACTTGTATCTCCGCCGCCGCCGCCGCCGCCGGGGCCGCAGACGAAGCCAGTCGTGTCGAAAGTGGGTCCATCCGGCAGCAGCGCCGCCAGGCTGGGAGAGGCGTCGGTACCGCTGCCCGCGCCTTGTGCGGTATCATCATGACCGGCGCCGCCCGTGGGATTGTCGGCCAGTCCACTCGAAAGCAGCCCGTCGTTACCATTACCGACGGTCAGCGGGCTTGCGTTACCGCCCTTGCCCCCATTCGCGCCGCACGTGACAGCGGTTCCGCCTGCCGGCCCCGTGGTCGAACCACTGGCTACGCCACTCAGTGAGCCCGCCACGTCGCTTTGTCCGTCAACTGAAAATACCACGCCCAAGGCGATGTTCACGTTTGAAAGCGAGCGAATGATCAGCGCGTTCGTGCCAGTGACCGTAATCGCCCCCGCCGAGATGTCGATCGATTTGAAGTTAAAGCCATTGGGGTGGGAATTCGTATCAAACGTCGCACCACTCCCGCTGCTGAGCACGCCATCGCTGCCATCGCCGAAAGTGATTGGCCGGGCCGCACCCGAGCCCACTGCATCGGCCACCACTCCTGCGCGGGCTTTGTGATCAGGCAGGTCCCAGAGCCCCGTCGTGGCAGCATAGTCCGCGAAGGTATCGGTGGTGAAATCTTCAACCAGCTGGCTGCTCGTGCCCGTTACCGAGCGGGCCGAAGGTACGATTAGAAGACTCGTCAACAGGCCCAATAGCGTGATGTCCACCACGCGTTTATAGCGAATAGCCAATTTTCACCACCCCTCCAAAAGAAGTCTCGATGTCAAAGTAACGCATGAAAACCTCGGTTTCCCAGAACAGGCCGCTGTGATCGGTCTGCCGCACGGTTCCGCTGAAGTAGTTTCGCAACGAAAGGTT
>JACQAW010000347.1 GCA_016194725.1 Deltaproteobacteria bacterium | reverse complement strand
TTTTGTCCTGATTCGGTGTTAGGGGGAGCGTCATGTTAACCGTTCTACTCCTATTAACCACGACCGGCGCCTTTGCTCAGGGTGGGCCACCGCTGCGCACGGACGATCCCGGAACTCCTGGGCCTAATAAATGGGAGATCAATATTGGCGTGGGCGCCGAGTTATCGAGCGCTGGCCACGATTATGATCTTCCCAACGTCGACCTCAATTACGGTGTGGGAAACAACATCCAGCTCAAATACGAGGTGCCGATCGTCGTTTCGAGCGGCAACCCGGCTGCGCTCGGCTACTCCAAGATCGGGGTGAAGTGGCGCTTCATAGATGAGGAGAAGAACGGCATCGCCGTTTCCATCTATCCTCAGGTGAGCTTCAATCAGAATTTTCAGGGCACCAGATTTCTCATGCCCGTGGAAGTTTCAAAGACCATCAACCCGGTCACGATCTTTGCTGAGACCGGGTACAACTTCATTCAAGGAAAAATGGGCGAATGGCTTTATGCCGTGGCTGTTGGGTATAACGTAACGCCTGACGTCGAAATTCTTGGCGAGGCACACGGAAACGTCAGAGCCGATTTCAAAGATGATGAGCTGCTCGTCAACGCCGGTGTGCGCGTGAGACTTGCCAAGAAATTGCTGCTGCTCCTCTCGGCTGGGCACACGGTGCGAAATTATAGCGATGAGCAGTCGAGGTTCATCATGTATGTCGGCGTGCGCTACCTGCCGTAACTCGCCGCACTATCCTGAAGTTTTCGTAAGGATAGGCTCTCCAACTTCTCCCGTGATATTACTATCACACGATGAAAATTCGCTGTTTGGCTCTGGTCGCGTTGCTGCTTACTGGCATTCACTTTGAAGCCCGAGCAGCGCTCGACCCGCAGGCCTCTGACAAGCTCAAGAATCGGCCCGTCCGTGACTTCCAGGCCGAGACTCTGGATGGAAAGAAGTTTTCCTTTGCCAGCGTTCGCGGCAAGCCCGTGATGTTCAATTTCTTCACGAGCTGGTGTCCGGTCTGCAGCTATGCGACCGACGATCTCATAAAGCTCGCGCCGGAACTCAAGTCGCAGGGATTCCAGCTTTATGGAATTCTGGCCGATGCCGTCGAAACGCCCGATACGGTGGCCGAGGCGACAAAGACGCTCGCCGCCAACCCGCTTCCGTACCCCGTTCTTTTGATGAAGGCGTCCATGAAGAAGATCTTCAGCTACGAAGGCTTTCCGGCAACCTATTTCGTCGATAAGGACGGGCGCTTCTCGACGACGCTACTCGGCCATGCGCCCATTGATCAGGTTCGACTGGTTGCAAGCCTTACGACGGGCGGCGCCTTAACGGAGCCAACGTCCGACGTTCACCACTGGCCGTGGGAGAAAAACGCCTTTGGTGCTTTTTTTCCAACGGAATGGAAGGCCTGGCATCCACTCTTTGTTCATTTTCCGATTGCTCTGCTAATCCTCGAAGCAATTCTGGTCGCCATGCTCTTTCGGAAAAAAGAGCAGAATCTGATCCTCTTTTCGAATTGGGTCTTGGCGCTTGCGACCCTGTCACTGATTCCGGTCCTGTTCTCGGGTTTTCACGATTCAGGATTTAACCTGGGCCCCGGTTCCCAGGTCTTAAACGGCATCAAAGACAGATTCACTAATTTCTGGCGCCTGGAGAGCACGGTCTCGCTGCACTTCTTGCTGGCTCTGGCCCTTCTCGCGATCACAGGCGCTCGTTTGCTGTGGCGAACGCTAGCCGGTGACCAGGCTTTTCAGGGCCGGCAGAAGTTTGGCTTTGCCGCGCTTACCGTACTCGGCCTTTGGGTACTATTCGCCGCGGGCCAGGTCGGCGGAGGAATTTCGCACTCATGAACCCTTACAGGAGAGCTTTATGACCAAGCCATTCGCATTCGTCGGTCTGATTTCGGTTTTCTTGATGCCCGGTGCCTGGGCTGCCACGCCGCAAATCGACGCCGCGAAGATCGAAGAGATCACGGGCCTGAAAGGAAAGCTCAACGAAAAGGAAGCGACCTTCAAGGTCAGCCAGCCGCGCGCCGACGTGAAGATCGCGGTTGATGGGTGGACGATGCCGCCTTTCATGGGACTGACGACCTGGGCGGCTTTTACCAAGGGAAGAAAAAGCGACCTCATGGTGATGGGCGACCTCGTGCTCTTCCAAGACGAGGTGAATCCGGTCATGAGCGCGCTTTTTGAGAATGGAATCGACGTCACGGCTCTCCACAACCACTTCTTCTATGAAGACCCCAAGGTGTACTTCATGCACATCTCTGGCGAAGGAACCTCGGAAAAGCTGGCGCACGGCGTGCGAGCCGCGCTCGACAAGGTCAAACAGATCAGGGAAGCCTCTTCAACTCCCTCAAAGAGTTTTGGGCTCAGCGATCTTCCTGGGAAAAGCTCGATCACCGGAAAGCCGATCGAAGAAATTATCGGACAGCCGGGTGATGCCAAAGACGGCATGTTCAAAGTCACCATCGGGCGAAATGCCAAAATGGCCTGCGGATGTAACGCCGGAAAAGACATGGGCGTGAACACCTGGGCCGCCTTCGCGGGCAGCGATGACAACGCGCTCGTTGACGGCGACTTCGCGGTGCTCGAAGACGAGCTGCAGCCGGTTCTCAGGTCGCTTCGTAAGTCGAACGTCAATATTGTCGCAATTCACTCCCATATGACGGGAGAGAAACCCCGAACGCTGTTCCTGCATTACTGGGGTCGGGGAAAGTCAACCGAGCTTGCTCAGGCGGTCAAAGCCGCGCTGGCGGTTCAAACGAAAGGGAAAACGAAATGAACAAGTTATTTGTCGCGGTGGTGGCAGTGGGAAGCATGATGGCGGTGCCCTCGGCGTTCGCGGCGGGCGGCATGTTGAAGGCTTGCAAAGGCGAGCTCAAGAAGTTCGGTTGCAAGGCCAAGACCGAGGCCGACGCTCACGAGTGCCTCGAGCAACACGAAGCGCACGGCAAGAAGGACGACGGCTTCAAACACGCCTGCTACGAGGCCCACGAGTCTTACGAGAAGAAGATGGGCAAGGAAGAAAAAGGCGAAGAGCACCACGACGAAAAGGGCGAGCACAAGGAATAGTCGGGTCGAGCGTGGTTTCGGGGCCAGGCGAGTCATGCTGGCCCCGCTTTTCCCGCCAAGGAGCTTTCATGAAATGGGTTACCCGCGAGCGTCCGAAAATCGATCGTATCGCCTGTCCCTGGCTGATCGCGCGCTTCATCGATAAGCAGCCCGAGTTTCTTTATGTGCCGAAAGAACAGGTGCTCAGCGTCGCTAAAGAAACGGGCGCGATTCCCTACGACGTCCCTGGCGTCGAGCTGACCCACGAGGGCGAGCTTTGCAGCTTCGATACCTTCTTGAAGAAGTACAAGCTGACCGACCCAGCCCTTCTAAAGCTTGCCGTGATCATTCGCGGTGCCGATACCGATCGGCACGACCTCGCCCCGCAGGCCGCGGGCCTTCATGCCTTGAGCCTTGGGCTTTCTCACAACTTTCAAGACGACCACGAGATGCTCAAGCACGGCATGGTCATGTACGACGCGCTCTACGCCTGGTGCAAAGGCAGCCAGAACGAGCGGCACGCCTGGCAGCCGGAGCGTATGTAAGTCGGTTATAAATTATAAATATTTAATGTAAACCGATTTCAGCGATTCTTCGCCTCAATCCAGCGAGAAAAGTATTTCGTGCTCTGGTGAAAGTGGTGTTTGAGCATCGAGCCCATGAAGTTGCGCGAGCGATGCTGCGGCAACTTCGCGCGCAGCGCCGAAATCGCGTCAAGAAAGCGGCGCGCGTTGCGCGTTTCAGCGAAAAGCCCGTCAAAGGCTTCGAATCCGCTGGCCTGCGCCACGCTCCAAGCCTGAGCGTCGCGATAGAGCAGGACACAGGCGCGGGCAAACGCCTCTTCTGACCGTTCGACGGCACCCGCGAACTCCGCCCCCGGCACGCACATTCCCTCGGCCCCGATGGGCGTCGTCACGGTAGGCGCGCCCGCGCACCACCCGTCGGCAACCTTCCCCTTGATGCCGGCGCCAAAACGCAGTGGAGCGAGATTGACCCGGTAGCGGCGCAAAGTTTCAACCGCATGCGGCGCGGGGCCGTGGACATGAAAGCCCTGGCGAGCATTCGTGAGGTCCATCATCTCGCGAGAAGGATAGGCGCCGTAAACATGCGCTTCGACTTCGGGAAGCTCTTTTCGAATCGCCGGCCAGATTCGCTCTTTGAGCCAGCGCACCCCGTCGGCATTCGGCAGATGCCTGAAGTTCCCGATCGAGACGAAGTGCGCGCGCTGCTCGAACGCAGGCGCAAGCGTTCGCTCGGCCGGCGCGAGAAAAAACGGCAGATGCAGCAACAGCTCACGCGGAACGCTGAGCCGATCCGCCAGCAGCTCGAGCTCGAAGTCCGAGATCATCAGCGTCAGATCGCAACGGAAAATCGAGCCGACTTCGCGGAGCGCGTCCTCGTGCCCGGGTGCAGCGGGGTCTGAAAAATCCCAAGCGGCATTGAAGACAGCCTCAAGCGGCTGCCCTGCCTGAAGCGCCTCATGGCGCCCGCGCCGCAAAAAGTGCAGATCGATCGTATCCAAGACGTTCAACGTCGCGGGCGAATTCTCCCGAACTCGCCAGCCGAACTGTTCTTCCATGATGAAACGATCGTAAATCGCGACGTCAGGGCTGAGCTCCTCCACGAAGCGGTCAAAACCTGGCTCATTCGCCTGCTGCGATCGCGTTTGGACACCGAGCTCTCGCAGCGCGACGGTGAACTCCTTTTCGACCGCGGGTGAAAGAAAATGGATCTCCCACCCTTCCTGCAACAAGGCCTTGATCAGTCCCAGCGTGCGTATGCCCGCCGCCGAAGATTCCGGCTCGGGCCAGACGGTGCCGATGAAGAGCGCGCGCGAAACCGCGGCGCGGTGGGTGGCACTCACTTTCCTTGGCTCCCCGTCGGATAGAAGCGCGCGACGAGCGCCATGTGGTCGAGCTCGTCTTCGACGATCTTCGCGAAGATCCCGGCCGTCGTGGGATCGGCTCCCGAAATCTCACTCACGAAACGGATGCCGGCCTGACGCCCCCGCTCCTCGGAGTTGGCCATATAGCGCGCGAACTTCTCGGCGGTTTCACAGCTCTTTAGCGACTCCCAGATGCGAGCCGACACCGGCCGCCCGGCCGGATCAATGCCAAGCTCCTGCATGCGCTTCATGATGGCTTCGTAGTGCTGCTTTTCCTCGGCGACAAGCGTGCGCCAAGCCTCGCGCAGCTCTTTTGGCGAGTCCTGAAAAAACTCAGCCGCCCAGCCAAAGGCCACCACGGCCTGGAGCTCCGCGAAAGCCGCGGCCCGCATGCGATCGCCTCGCCCTTCGAGCGTCTTCACGTCGCGAGGTGCGGGTGGAGCGGCGGATTCGACGACATGAAACGGAGCCCATTGCGGTTGCATTTTGGGGTTTTCATAGCTGACTCAAGCATCGGGAACAACTGGCAACTGAAACGAGGGGGCGACCGCGGTGGGCAGCTAACGTTTTCGCCTACTTGAGGCAACTCGGGGCCCGAATGCTCCGTCCGATGTTACTCGTCCTGCGCCACCGGCGAGAGCGTATAGTCGAACTCCAGGGTGGTCGCGCCGGTCTGTGGCGCGTTGACCAGTCCCTTGCCCTGAACCAAACCCGTGTCGCCAGCGATGCGTCCGAAGCCCACTCCATAATTTCCTACCAACCACGGATAGAGGTAATACGGCAGCGTGAAGCTGTGGCCGTCCGGGCAATGGTAAGTCGCTATGAGTGGTTTCGATACGGGGTGCGCGATGTTGCCCGAGTACTTGCGTCCGTTTGGCAGAGTGGATTCGTGATAAGGATACATGCCAAGAGCACCGCTCTTGCGCATCTCGGGGCCTGACGCTTCGACCGAACCGTTCTCGAAGGCCGTGCAGCCTTGCTGCTTGCCCTGATAAGTGTATCCCACTTTCACCGAGGCCAGATCGAAGCGACCCGGCATGTGCCCACCGTTGTCACCGGCTTCGCGATGCATGCGATCGACGACTTTGAAAACGGCATCGGTGTCCATGTCCAGGGTTACGCCCGCGCTCTTGAGCCGGCCCTTGATCTTTCCCTTGTAGGTGTAGCAGCCGATGTTCGTCGCTTTGGCGACCGTGCGCACCTTCAACGGCTCGGCGCCTTTATGGTCGAAGTTGGAGTAGATGAGCACGATCTTCTCGATGCGCTCCTGGGTCATGTCCAGGCAGAACTCTTTGGCCTCCAGCGGGCTGTTCCATTCCTCGGTCTTCCAGGCGTCCGAGCCCTGGTACTTCACCAGCGCCTTCAGGAAAATTTTGTCGAGCTGGAAGAAGTGCGCCATTTCGATGGCGATGGAACGCGCTTTCGTCTTCTTATCGACCGCATAAAAAAGATAACGCCTGGAAAGCGGCAGCATGTCGAACTCGTGGCGCTCGACGAAATCGCCGGTCCCGCCGATCGCCATGGGCTTTTCCATGATCGGAACGTCTTTGGCCTCGTAGGGCGTGAACCCGTACTTGTCCCATTTCCAGAAGCTGTCGTCGTTGGGCAGCTGATTCCAATCCTTGACGGCGAAGAGCGGCCACTGCTTCTTGAACCCGCCGGTGATGGTGGCGTCGATAGCGTCGTAGGGGTGATGGGTCGCCATGTTTTCGTAGATCATCCGGAGCGTGGTCTCGCCCAGCTCGTGCTGCAGATAATAGTAAAACGTCCAGGTCGCGTACGAGTCGGAAAGCAGCGACGTCCAGGTGTACATGGTGAAGTCGGGCCATTCATGCGCGTAATGCTTGTCGGGATAAAGAAACTCTTCCGCCCATTTCGCCACGCCTTCGTTCATCGGGATTTCTTCGAGCTGATCCGTCAGCTTGGGAAAGGCGAACTGAATGGCATGCATCAGCTCGTGGCCGAGCGTGGCTTTCAGGCGGTCTTCGTCCATCGGGATGCCGGTGTTGAACACCAGGAACGCGGGCGTGGGGATGGGCTTGGTCAGTGAAACATACGGCATGGTGTAGGCGTAAGTCTTGCTGCCCGTGGCGAGGGGCATGAGGTAAATGTCCATCTTCCCGTTGCCGCCGTTGCCGAGATTGATTTTGGTGCCGTCTTTCAGCTCGTAGCCGTAGCTTTCGCCATCGTCGGCCAGCGGGCCGCGATCCATCAGGGCCACCAGGCGATCGCGAATCGATCCGAAGGAGCTGGCCAGGGTTTTTGCGTAGGTCGCGCCGTTGGGGTCTTCTTTGCGATACCAGACTTTCACGTCCAGGTTTTCCACCGTGATCCAGCTCGGATCGGGATCGGGCTGGGGGTCTTCTTCGCCTTCGCCGTTGTCGCCGTCGTCATCCAGGGCTTTGGGCCTGGCGGGTTTCCAGACGTACGCCGGCGGCGCGATCAGCCGCAGCGCCTGCTTTTGCTCCGGCAGCGAGAGCTTCGGAAACTGCCCGATCAGCATGGCCACGTGAAGATGGCCTGGCGTGGTGTTGACCTGCGCGGCCTGGGGGTCGCCGCGATAAGCTTCGGGAAGGTCTTGCGTGCCGCGAAAGACCTGAGCGCCATAAAGCGCGGCCTGAGCGTCGGTGATCGTGCCCTGTTTTCGAGCGGCTTCGATCAGGTCGAAGGGATTTTTGGAATCGGCGCCGAGGACGGACGCGCCCGTGCACGAGACCAGGAAGCTCATCAAGAGAACGATACGGTTAAACATGAGGGCCTGTACCACGGATGGGCGCGGCAAGCGGATGATTCTTCCTTTGCCGACGATTCGGCTTCAATCCTCGTCGTCGGAGTCCTCTTCAGGGCCGGAGCCGTTGGCTGGGGCCACCGCGCTCGCGGGCCGGCTGTCGAGCAGCGCCAGAAGCTTGCGGGCCAGAAGTTTGAGGCGCGTCTTGGCTCCGACGGTGGTGCAGATCACGACACCGGCTTGCTTTTGCCGCGAGAAAAGCAGGAATGCGAGATGCCCGTTCACTTTGCCGTCCTTGGAAACCAGATTCTCCCGCGGATCGAGGTTCCAAAGAAGCCCCACACTCTCTCCCGTGTCGCGAGCGTACCGACGCTCGAGCGTCATGTTCAGAGCGGGCCCGAAGCCGGTCTTTTGAAAGCCGAGGTAAGCGCCTTCGAATTTGAGTAAATCGTCGACCGTCGACTTGATTCCGCCGGCACCGCCGCCAAGGAGCACGTAGCCGCTTGGAGAGCCCGAGGCGCGGGGCCCTCTTTGATGCGCGGCACGCGACCAGGAGTCCGCGGTCCAGCTCACCCGGGTGTCGCGCATGCCAAGTGGTCCCGCGATCCTCGTGGTCAGCAGCTCCTCATAGCTCGGCAGCCCGGCACGCGCGACGAGCAGCTGCCCCAGCAGTCCCGCGCCGATGTTGCTGTAGAGGAATTTTT